>NHFK01000020.1 GCA_002171375.1 Alphaproteobacteria bacterium TMED109 | reverse complement strand
TTCTACCTATACCAGAAGAAGAATTAACACCCATATCTGGAGTATAAGATGCTTGTACTGAGAAACCATTTATGCTTGGTAAAGCAACATTAATTCTGTTGTTTGCCATTGCATAATATGCTTCCGCATATGGAACACCATTAGCAGCTAAATTGCCAGCATCAAATAAGAACTGGTATCCTGCATCATGTCCACCACCTGGAACCATGTTACCAACACGAGGAACTAGAGCAGTAACAGCGTCAGCTGCTGAACCAATAGTTACAGTAGCTGCATCAGTTTGGATGTACATTGAGTTAGAAGTCGGTAAATATCCTGACATGTTACCACCAGCCATATTACCAAATTCTGCTGCAAATGAACCACCTACTGTCCAACCGTTATCAGTTGTAGTATCAGCACCAAATGAAAATCTATTAAATTTATATGTTAAACCACCATCGACGTCATCGCCCATACCAGCTATTTGTTGTAAGAAGCCACTTATTTTCACATCCGCATAAGCAACACTACTTGAAGCGAAAGCTACTATAGTAGCTAAAGTTATTAAAAATTTGTTCATAGTTATCCTCCAAAGAACAATATATTATAGCAAAAATGCTTAGTGAGGATAATAACTTACTCCCACTAAGCTGAGCAATTAAAAAAAGGATAAGAAAGAATATTTAAAAAACAATGTTGCAATAATACAACAAGTATTATGGCAAACTATTTGGCGTTTTTTAAATCATAATGTGTTAAAGACATCTATTCCTGCACACCCAATTATTGGCAACCCCTTAAGCCTCGAAATATTATTATTATTAATACCTCCAAGAGCTACTATTGGTTTTTTAAATAATTTTGCCATAAGGCCTAACTTTATTACACCTAAACTTTTCTCTTCCGGGTGTGATGTTGTATGAAAAACGGGAGATATAAATATAATATCTGCTCTAATATTAATACTTTTTCTTATGTCTATAGCGCTATGAGCTGACATAGATATCAATTTTTTATTTATTAAAAATGAAGAATTAAGCCATGATGGCAAATGNGCNCCNTCAACATTACTATGNNTCTTATGTCTTCCTGAAACCAANACAGTATGNACTTTGCGNTTTTTTAAATTAATTATATTNTTTATNATTTTTTCTTTATTTTTANTGTNGTAGCTTCTAATTANTATTCCTGAATTAAATGGAAGTTTTCTAGTTGTATCTTCAGGGTTTTTGGTTTTAATNCTNTCTGTTAAAAACCANACATATGGNATATNNATAACTTTATAGTNTTTACTNTGATAATTTATCTTTTTTGCNTTTAAAGATATGTGTCGGGCAGTAATAATAAAATTATTTTTAATCATTTNTNTAATATATANTATAGTTANTAATAATTTTAACAATAACAATTTTTAGCCTNAAGAAAGAATTTAAATGACTAAAAANAANNATGTTTTAAATAATTTAAAAACNATAAAAAAAGAAATTAGAAATATCTCTAAATTAGCNCAATTAAAAAAAAAAATTAATTTAGTTGCAGTAAGTAAAACAATTAATTCNCATTTTATTTGTGAAGCAGCTAAATCAGGNCAGNTTTCTTTTGGGGAAAATAAAGTGCAAGAAGCACTTCATAAATGGCCCAAAATTAAAAAACTTTATCCTAAAACTATTTTACATATGATAGGACCGCTGCAGACAAATAAGGTTAAAGACGCTATTAAAATATTTGATATTATAGAAACGGTGGATAGAGAAAAAGTAGCGNTAGAACTTAAAAAAAACATGGATAAATATAATTTTTTTCCTCAATTGTATGTTCAAGTTAACATTGGAGAAGAAAAACAAAAATCTGGTTGCAAGCCATCTGAAACAAAAAGCTTTATTGATAATTGTAAAAGTTATGGACTTAAGATTAAAGGGGTTATGGCAATACCTCCGCAAGGAGAAGAACCCGCTCCATATTTTGCTTTGTTAACTAATCTTGCCAAGGAGTCAAATATAGTAAATATTAGTATGGGAATGAGTAAAGATTTTGAAACTGCAATTTATTTAGGCGCAACTTCAATAAGAATAGGAACTAGAATTTTTGGAGAACGCGAATATAATAAAAAAGATATAACATAATGAAAAAAGAGTTTTATGACGTATTAGTGAGTAGTGCGGANCCGATAGTTACTAAAGCATTGGCCTCAATAATCTATGCAATTAATGGCCAGCCAATTTTATTGAAAGATTATTCTGAAATAAAAAATATTAATTTAAAAAACATTACTGCTATATTAGTAAACGACATAGTTTTATTCAAAGACAAAAAAGTACATATAAAAACTGTTTATAATAAACACAAAACAAGAATACCTATCNTCTGTTTAGTTGAAAATATATCTGATGAAGATTCTTATGACCCTTTATTACATTTTTATCAAAAGCCTATTGATAAAGTTACATTAAAAAATGCTCTAGAGCCTTATCTAGATTATTCTAATCGTGAAAATGAGAGTTCTTCAATTAAAATAGGTAAATTTAGCTTTAATAAAAAACTTAATACTTTAACAGATAATAATAATGAAATAATTTCACTTACTAATTTAGAGGCAAAGTTACTTTTAATACTATTTAAAAATATAGATAAAACTATGGAGGAAGAATTTTTACTCAAACAAGTTTGGGAATATTCCTCAAAAGTAAATTCGAATACTATTAAAACACATATATGGAGGTTGAGAAAAAAACTTTCTAAGACTGATGATAACATGTTTAGCTTAGAAACTTCAAAAAAAGGATATATGCTTAAAAAAAGAGTTATTAGGTGAGTTAATTTCTATATTCTGGTTTTCTTACTATTTTATCTTTGCTAAATGGTCCATGCCATACTTTACCGCTTAGTCTCTCAGCTTCTGAAATAGAAAATATATCTGGGTTTATATAATTTTTATTCATATTTAATATTTTGTTAATTTTAATTATAATTTTTTTATTTTTATTATCATTTATTGTCCATCCCTCAATTTTAAATGGCTCTAATGAAGCATATAAAAAAATTGGAGTGCTAAATTGATTGGATTTGTTTTTCATCAAAATTTCATAAATAATATAATTTTTTCCTTTTAAAGAATATTTCTTTACATTTTTTACATAAGTATTGGCCGCTGAATTTTTAATATCTGAAGTGATATGAATATTTTCTGTAGATAAAATATTCCAGGGGCCATCATTAGATAGGCTGGTAATAATATCGTCTTCAGCTTTATAGAGAATTAAATAAAAATCATTTGAAATAATTATTAAATCATTACTACCTTTATATTCTATTCTGATTTTATTAGGTTTGGCTATTTGCATCCATCCTATTTCTTTTTCTGCATCTTGGTTTTTCTGTTCGAATATAAATGATAGATTGTTAAGGGAATTTAGGTAATTTTCTAAAAGTTTTAAGTCTTTTCCTTGGTTAGAAGAATAGCAATATTTACTATAGAATAATAATATTACTAACAAGGTTAAATTAATTAATTTTATTTTTATAAACATACAACCTTAATTCTTATTTAATAGAACTTCACGCTTACCTGTTTGGCTTGCAGGAGAAATCATATTTTCTGCTTCCATAATATCAATTATTCTAGCAGCTCTATTATAACCAATTTGAAGATGTCTCTGTAGAAAGCTTGTTGAGGCTTTCTGTTCTCTAGCGACTAGGTCTACAGCTTGATCAAATAAAGGGTCTTTAGATTTATTTTGGTCGGGTTCAGCATTAGGGTCTTCATTATCTTGTGTGATTTCAAAAACATAATCTGGCGAACCTTTACTCCTTAAAAATGAAGCAACTTTATCTACTTCTTGGTCAGAAACAAAAGGCCCATGTATTCTTTGAACTTGACTGGCTGATTCCATAAAGAGCATATCACCCTTTCCTAATAATTGTTCTGCTCCTTGTTCACCCAATATTGTTCTACTATCTATTTTGCTAGTTACTTGAAAGCTAATTCTAGTAGGAAGATTAGCTTTTATCGTNCCTGTAATTACATCCACTGAAGGCCTCTGAGTAGCCACGATAAGATGAATACCAGCTGCACGTGCTTTTTGAGCTAATGCCTGNATAGACATTTCAATATCTCTTCCTGAGGAAAGCATTAGGTCTGCCATTTCGTCTATTACTATGACTATATGAGGAAGTATTTCAGAAGCTAATTCGTGTTTTTCTATAATTGGCTTTCCGCTGTTAGGATCAAAGCCCGTTTGAAAAGATTTAGTTAAGATTTGTCCTTTTTCTCTAGTTTTTGTAATCTTACTATTATAACTATGAATACTTCTAACCCCAAGTTCTGACATTAAACGATATCTATTATTCATTTCTTGAACTGCCCATTTTAATGCCACAACAGCTTTTCTTGGTTCAGTTACTACCGGGTGTAAAAGATGGGGTATATCTTCGTATACAGATAATTCCAACATTTTTGGGTCTATCATTATAAATTTAAGTTTATTAGGACTCAAAGTATATAATAATGAAATAATCATTGCGTTTACAGCAACAGACTTTCCTGAACCTGTTGTTCCTGCAACAAGTAAATGAGGCATTTTGGCTAAATCAGTAACAACAGGGCTTCCNGCAATATTTCTACCTAGAGCAAGAGGCAAATCATTTTTCTCCTCGAAGGCTTTTGAGCTTAGCAACTCTCTCAAAAAAACAACTTCTCTATCTTCATTAGGAAGCTCTATTCCAATAGCATTTCTGCCGGGAACTACAGCAACNCTAGCAGAAATTGCGCTCATGGAGCGAGCAATGTCATCTGATAGCCCAATAACCCTGCTTGACCTAACTCCAGGNGCTGGTTCTAATTCATATCTAGTTACCACAGGACCAGATTGTATTCTTCCTATTTCTCCTCTAATTCCAAAATCNTCTAANACATTTTCTAACATTCTTGCAGTATTTTCTAATTGTTCTTCATTATTTTTATATTCTTTTCTTCTTGCTGGNTCTGATAATAATTCAAGGTGAGGCANAGNAAATATTGNATTTTCCTCTAAACCAAGTTCTAATTCNTTTTGTTTTTCTTTTTCTTCTCTGNNACCTAGATTAGGNATTNTTTTCTTTGAAAAACTTTTTTTAGAANCTTTCAATTTCTGCGAAANCTTNTTTTTATGAANAAATATTTCTGTTAACTTTTTTGTATATNTATANAAATTNTGAAAAACATTCTTTATAATAAATGTGCTACTTTTAAGTAATACTCTTAAAAGCATATTGTATATCTTAAATTTTATATCTAAAGAACCTAGAAATAAGAATATACCAATTGCGATTCCTGATATGCTTATTATAAATTTTTTATTTTCTATATTTATTATTTGTTCTAAATATAAATAAAGCCTAGATGNTAAAAGGCTTAATTGCCCACCATCTTGTNCTANATTTTTCAANCCACCANCAATTAATAATATTCCAACAAAAATTATTATAGTTTTAATNATAAAATATTTGATTTTTTCATTATTAAATANCCTATAACCTAATATAAANGGAAATAATGGTAATATCCAACTTGCTTTACCTGTCCAATAAGTAGTTACTCCATTAAACCAAGAGCCTATAATAAAAAATAGTTTTATATTCTCTTTAGGAGCGGAAAGATAAGGGTTACCATAATCTTGAAATTCAAAAAAATATAAAGAAAAATATAAAAATAAAGAAAATAATATTAAAATAATTCCAACTATTTGATATATCTTATACTTAATCCATTCATAAAACCCATCTGCATGTCGTGATATATTCTTTTCTTTAATATTTTTCATTTTTGATATTTACTTAATAAAGAAGAGATATCTTTAAGGGCTGCCTTTGTTTCTTTAATATTGGAAATTAAAGCAATTCTAATATAAGCCTTAGAACTGTTTAATTTAGATAAATAGGCACCAGGCATAACTTTTATTTTTTTTTCTTTCCATAAAATTTTTGTTATTTTTTCNCCATTACCAACCTTTAACCAAAGATAAAAACCNCCATCAGGTAAATAAAAATCTTTATGGTTTNTAAAAATTTCTTTAGCAAGNTTAAATTTCTTATTATAAATTTCTCGGTTTATTTTTGGNATGTTCATCATCATTCCATAAAGCTGTAGCAACTTCNTGAATAGGAATAGGNTGTTGTCCCGCACAATAGTGCCTAAGTTTTTTAAAGTTTTGAATTAGATGCTTNTCACCAACTGCAAANCCTGACCTTATTCCTGGAACATTNGAACGTTTTGACAAAGAATGNAAACTAATAATATTTGATAAANCTGTATTTAATTTTTGNCANGCCTCNAAAANCCCTATGGGAGGATTATTTATNTATATATCTGTATAACATTCATCAACTATTAATATAGCATTATATTTTCTAGCTAAAGAAATTAGNTTTTCCCATTGATTTATNTTTAGGGCCGCACCTTCTGGATTTGAAGGAGAGCANACATAAATAATTGAAGTTCTCATTAATATTTTTTTATCGACACTAGNAAAGGAAGGAATAAAGCNATTTTNTTTAATAGAAGGCACAAAAAATGGTTCTGCCCCGCTAATTCGACATGCTCCTGCATAGACTTGATAAAAAGGCTCTGGTATCAGCATTACGGGCTTATTATTATTTTTTTCTGAAGGGCTAAGAGCTAAAGCTACATTAAAGAGCCCCTCTCTTGTCCCTGCTAATTGCAATATATTTTCTTTATAATCAAGAAAATTTTCAGTAAGTTTAAACCTTCTATTAAGCCAGTTTATAGATGCTATATTTAACTTTTCCATACCTAATGTAGGAGGATATTTTCCCCAACTAGAATAGTTTTTATTAATTATATTTTTAATAAATTTGGGGGGATTATGTTTAGGCTCTCCAATAGAGAGAATGATTTCTTTACGGCCTGTTGGGGCCTTTATATCTTTTAATAAGCTATTAAGCCTTTGAAAGGGATAGTCATTAAGTAATTTTAAATTTTCATTAATATTAATCAATTTATTATTCATATAATTTTTTCTAACTTGATTTTTCTTAATTTAATATAGCTGTGTATTTTANTTAGGTCTACACTATATACAAAGACTANATATATTCGGTGTTTTTCTTGTCATATTATTTGCTGTATTTATTTAAATATAGTATATTTGCTTAATATTTAAACATTAAAAATCTTTAGTGNGNGTTTTTTAGGCTTNNANAGATTTAGATTGGGGGAAAAATGGTTGGNGCAGATACAGCTTGGATATTAACTTCTACGGCTTTAGTTCTTTTAATGACATTGCCGGGATTGGCCTTGTTTTATGGGGGCTTGGTTAAAGCTACAAATATTATTTCTGTCATAATTCAATGCTTTGCAATTGCTTGCTTAGCTTCAATAATTTGGTTAATTGCAGGATATAGTTTATCTTTTTCTGGCAGCGGTGCTTATATGGGTGATTTATCTAAAGTATTTTTAAGCGGAGTAGGAACGGCTACTGAAGCAGGTAATTTACCAGAAAATGTATTCTTTATGTTTCAAATGACTTTTGCAATTATTACACCAGCATTAGTAGTAGGTGCATTTGTAGAAAGAATAAAATTTTCTGCAGTTTTATGGATTTCAGGCCTTTGGCTCATACTTGTTTATGCCCCAGTTACTCATTGGATTTGGGGTGGCGGCTGGCTTGCTCAAATGGGGATACAAGATTTTGCAGGAGGCTTAGTGGTACATTTGAATTGTGGAATGGCAGCTTTAGTAATTGCTAAAATGTTAGGCTCTCGAAAAGGTTTTCCTGACGACGTTAGACCACCACATAGTCCGGTATTAGTTTTTGTTGGAGCAGCCATGTTATGGGTTGGCTGGTTTGGTTTCAATGGAGGATCAGCTTTGGCNGCNGATGGTGCGGCAGGAATGGCTATTACAGTTACTCATATATCTGCTGCTACTGCAGCTTTAACCTGGATGTTTATAGAGTGGATGTCACATGGCAAACCTACATTAGTTGGAATTGCGACTGGTGCAATTGCTGGTTTAGCNACAATTACTCCTGCATCGGGTTTTGTAGGACCCATAGGCGCTTTAATAATAGGCTTTTTAGCAGGTATTATTTGTTATAAAATGTGTAGTATAATTAAGAACCAGTGGAATATAGACGATGCTCTAGATGTTATGGCTGTTCATGGCGTAGGCGGAGTTTTAGGAATATTATTAGTCGCACCTCTAGGTACTTTAGCTTTTGGAGGGTTAGGCTTATCAGACCAATCAGTTGGNAATCAATTTATTACTCAATTAATTGGTGTTATAGCTGTAGGTTTATGGTGTTTAATTATTACATGGTTGATAACATTAGTAGTTAAAAAAACTATTGGCTTAAGAGTAAATGATGATGAAGAAATTGAAGGCCTAGATACGTCTATCCATGGAGAAAAAGGATACAATTAGTTAATTAATAATTTTTATAAAAGGGAGACGTTTTTTCTGGCTCCCTTTTATTTAATAATATTNAATATAGTTTCTGCAAGGTTAAGTAACTCTTCATCTTTATTCAAAGCTTTACATAACATAATTCCAATAGGNNGNTTTTCTGGAAGAGGAAGGCTAATTGCGCATAAACGCAAAGAGTTGGCAATTCTCGTATTTCTTAGAGCTAGNCTATTAAAGCTATCATATGTTTTTCTATCATTTTCTACTTTTTGTATAGTTGGAGGTAAGATTGGAATAGTGGGCATTAAAATTGCATCATAATTATCTATAGAAATATGAAGACTTTTTGAGAGGCTTTCCTCAGCATTATAAATAGAATTTAAAGATTTTTTTTCCATTTCCTTTCCTCTTAACATTCTATTAAGAACATCTTTATCCATTAGTGATCCAAATTTATCAACTAAGTTTTTCCANTCTAAATATGCTTCTGCTATTGTGGTTCCTCCATTATTTTCAGCAAGCAGTTTATGCATTTCTTCTATTTCATAAATCTCTTTTTCAACAATATTTATACCTGCTTTAGAAAGGTTAATAAAAGCCTCTTCGCAAGCCTTTTCTATTTGATGATCAATATCTATCCAAGGCATACCTCTTACTACTAGTATTTTTATATTGCTATGATTAATTTTTTCAAAGCCTAAATAAGGGCTACTTGTAAGTATAGAAAATAGTAGACTTGCATCTTTTATACTTTTTGTTAAGGGGCCAACTGTGTCATAAGATATCGCTAATGGGCTTACTCCTTTTAGAGATATTCTGCCTATTGAAGTTTTAAATCCAACTAGCTTATTCCATGCAGAAGGTATTCTTACTGACCCTCCAGTATCAGTTCCAAAACTAGCTGCACAAAGTCCATTAGCTAAAGCTACGCCGGATCCAGATGAAGACCCTCCAGGAACGCGAGGTACATCTTTCATAATTGCATTTTCTGGGGTTACGAAATTACTATTTGTTCCTATACCGCCTAGTGCAAATTCTACAGTTGAAGTTTTTCCGAGCTGAACTATACCAGCTTTTTTTGCTAAGTTAACTACTTCGGCATCTTTATTGGCAGGACTATTGTTTTCTAATATTCTAGACCCACTTGTAGTTATACATCCTTTAAAATCAAAAAGGTCTTTCCAAGCAACAGGNACTCCATCAANGGGGCTTAAGGGATTNTCTTCNAACAATCTTTTTTTTGATAAAATTGCTTCACTAAGTGCNCTTTCTTTTGTTAAAAGAACATAGGGACTTGGTTTAGTAAATGAATCTATTTCATCAAAATAAAAATTTACTAAATCTATAGGACAAATCTTTCTTTTATGTAAAAGTTGTCCTATATCACTAGCAGATAATGATTTTATATTTTCAGGTATTTGCATACCTAATATTGTCATATTATCTGTAAAAAATAAAACGGTTTTGTACACAGAGGAATATAAATTGAATACTGATATCATAATATGTGGAGGAGCTTTAGCAGGCATGACTCTTGCCCTTTCATTACAACAAAAAGGATTTGATGTAGTAATAATTGACCCTAGAACCTTAAAGGAAACATTACAGCAAGATAAAAGAACTACTGCAATAGCTGAGGGACCAAGAAAATTTTATGCTAATTTAGGGGTATGGGAAAAATTAAAAAATAAGGCTGAAGCTATTAAAACAATTTCTATTTTAGATGGAAGCTCCTCAATTTCTCTAGATTTTGATTATAGAGATTTTGTCAGNAAAAATATACCTATAAATATTAAAAGCCTAGGCCATGTAGTTGAGAATTGTGATTTAATTAATCAAATTAATTTAAAAATAAATAATATAAAAACTTCAGGAAGTGTAAAAAGAATTAATTCAAAAGTTATTGATATTAAAGTAGATAAATTTCAAGCAAAAGTATTTTTAGAAAACTCTAATAATATTTCAGCGAATCTAATAGTAGCTGCCGATGGCAAGAACTCATTAATTAGAAAGTTGGTAGGGATTAAAGAGACAAAATCTATTTATAATCAAGAAGCATATGTTACTCAAATATTGCANAAAAAAAACCATAATAATATTGCTTTAGAAAAATTCTTACCAGGAGGCCCTTTAGCTGTTCTTCCAATGAAAAAGTATAAAAAAAATTATAGATCTGCTATTATTTGGTCTGATGATAAGGCTACTTCTAGAAGCAGGTTGAGAGCTAGTAAAACATCTCCAGAAATGATTTCTTATGAGTTAGAGCGCCATTGTTATAATTGGCTAGGAGATATTAAAATACAAGGTTTACCGAATGTTTTTCCTTTAGAATTAATTAAACCAAAAAATATAGTATCAGAAAGACTTGTTCTTATGGGTGACGCTGCTCATTCTATTCATCCAATTGCAGGGCAGGGATTTAATTTAAGTTTAAGAGGTATGGAGAGATTTTCAGAAATGTGTTCTAAGAGAGCAGCTTTAGGGTTAGATATAGGTAGTATAAAGTTTTTAAAAGAGTATGAGAAATCTAGAAAAATAGATATCATAACATTAATAAATGCGACACATGGATTAAATGAATTATTTAGAAATTCAACACCATACGTAAAAGCTTTTAGAAGATTAGGGTTATCTGCAGTAAATAAAACACCTTTTCTTAAGAGGGCTTTTATGAAATATGCTATGGGGATTTAATTATTTGCAGTCTTTGTAGCTTTTTTTAAATAATCTTTATTCAATTCAAAATTATTTTCAGCCATTTTTCTTAAATAAGACCAAGAATAGATTCCAGTATCATGTCCATCATCAAATACAATTCTAATTGCATAATTTCCTACTTTTTCAATATTTGTGATTGAGACTTTGCTCTTATTTAGTATAATTTTTTTTTCTTTTGGGCTATGTCCCTGAACTTCTGCTGAAGGGCTTTCTACTCTTAAGAGTTCTGCAGAAATTATACCTGTATAGTTATCAGAAAATTTAATACTTATGTCTTTATTTTTTTTATTATATATAATCGATTTTATTTTGTACCTTTGATCTTCTTTCATATTACTTTATTTTTCTCGCTTTATCTATTAGCATTATAGGAATGCCGTCCTCTATAGGGAAAGCAAGCTTGGCTTTTTCGCTTATTAATTCTAATCTATCTTTATCATACTTAAGAGGCCCTTTAGTCAGAGGGCAAACTAAAATATCCAGCAAACTTAAATCTACTTTTTGATCTGATTTTTTCATAAGTATTTCCTATCTAATTAAGGTTTTTAGTTTCCCCTGCAGAATAAATTTTAAATAAAGTTATCATAATATTTGCTAAATCATTTAAGTCTTTGTTTTCTAATAGCATTTGTTTTTCTCCGATGCTAAAAGGACAAGATTGTGCAAGAGAATTTATTAGAAGATTAGTTGGCGCTTTCTCTATGACCTTCCAATCGGCATCTATTCCTTGAGAAGCAAAGTAAATTTTAAGAGAATTTAAAAAATCTTCTTTTAGAGCTCTGTTTAAATTAAATTTAACACTAGCTAGATCTAAAGCATATTTTTTAAAATCAATATTTGCAACTCTGTACTCTTTGTTTGTTACTTCATGATAAATAAGTTGATATCTGCAAATTCCTTTTAATTCTATTAAATATTTTTGATCTTTTAATTCCGAAAAGTGGATAATTTTTCCTACACAGCCTATAGAATAAAGATCTATCTTATCTTTAGAATTGGATTTTGGCTGGATCATTCCAATTAAACGATTATTAGAAATAGCATCTTCCGTCATATTTAAATATCTAGGCTCAAATATATTTAATGTAAGAGTTCCATTAGGCAACAATATACAATTTGATAAAGGGAATATTGGTATTTGTTTAATATCTAAAATTTCTTCCATCATTATGCAAAAATTATTGATGAAAGTTTAAGTCTAGTCTTTGAAGTAATAGGATCATCTTCTCCAAAAGCATCTAATAGCTCAACTATTTTTTTTCTGGCTTTGTCATCCTCCCAATTACGGTCTTTTTTTACTATAGTTAATAATTGTTCTAACGCATCTGTTTTCTTATTAGATGCTAGATAGGCCTCAGCCAATTTAAATCTTAGTTCATGATCGTTAGGGTTAGCATTAACATCTGATAGAAACTCTTCAGGAGAACCTGCCATTTTATTACTTTTTTCCAATTCAGATAATGCAACCAGACTTATAATGTTTTTATCATTAAGCATATCTTCTTCAAGTCCTTCTAATAATTCTTTGACTTCATCACCTCTTTCCATTTTTAATAAACACTTCCCATAACCAGAAATAATTTTTGCATTGTTTGCCTCTTCAGACAGTAAGTTTGAAAAAGCGTTTAATGCAGATTCAAAATCTTCTTCATTATATAATTTTTCTGCCTCTTCTATAGCTTTTCGAAATTCTTCTAATTTATTTCCTCCGCTAGCTTCAATTACCTTATTTATAAATTTCTTAACTTCATTTTCTGGCATTGCACCTGAAAAACCATCTATAGGTTGGCCTTCATAAAATGCATAAACTGTAGGTAAGGACTGAATTTGCAATTGTTGGGATAATTCTTGGTTTTTTTCTGTATCAATTTTTACAAGCTTTAATTGTCCTTTATAGCTCTTGACTAATGATTCTAAAATTGGAGTTAGTTGTTTGCAGGGCGCGCACCAGTCAGCCCAAAAGTCTACTAAAACCGGCATAGATTTGGATGCCTCAATTACATCTGTATTAAATGAGGCTGTATCAGAATCAACTATAATATTTTCTATAGATTGATCTGAAGAAATTATCGGGTCATTATCATTCATAGTTAAACCTAACTTATTATATAATTATAATATTTTATTTTTTTAGTAATTTAAATTAAAATTTAAGATTTATATATCATATATCGCTTTTTAAATAAGATTGACCAAAATATTAAAATCTTTTATATAATGCACTTTATTTATAAGTAAATTTTATTAGTAAAATTTATGCGGGCGTAGCTCAGTGGTAGAGCACTTCGTTGCCAACGAAGATGTCGAGAGTTCGAATCTCTTCGCCCGCTCCAAGCAATATATATTTTTTATCTGATATTATATGCTACATATTAAAAATATTTAATTATTTTTAGGTCTAGTATGATTTATTATAGAGTTATANCACTTTTATTTTTATCATTATCAGTATCCTGTTCTTCTATATCTTCATATAAGATAATAAATAAAGAAGGGTTTGAGGAAGGACAAGAAATAACGGAGCAAAGTAAATTTCTAGTTTCTTCCATGGCAAATGCTTCAAGGAAATTACATGATATTGCTTGGCCTATAATGATATCAAATCTAGATAGTTGTCAAAATTCTAAAATAAATGCATTTGGACTTATGATAGCACATTTAGAGGATATTCCTTCATCTTTGGCACCATCTTTTTATGCTGCTAGTCCAATTAATTCATTAATAAATAGCAAAGCTGATTTACCCATGATTGTTTCTGTTGCTAAGGATAGCCCTGCTGATAGAGCCAAAATTATGGAAGGTGACTTAATCATATCTATAAATAATAGTATAGTAAGTTATAAAAATTATAAAAGACTATTAGANGATGCAGCANNANAAGGCAGTTTAAAAATTAGAATAAAAAGATTAGAAGAAGAAATTATATATGAATTAGAGAGTGAATTAATTTGTGGATATCCAGTACAAGCAATGATTTCTCCTATCCCTAATGCTTATGCTGACGGTTCTAAAATTTANATAACTATAGCTACTTTAGATTTTGTTAAAGATGATCAGGAAATAGCTTTTTTAATTGCTCACGAATTAGCCCATAATATACACCATTATAAAGGAGAGGCATTATATGAAAGTCAGGGCAACCCTTTAGCAATAGAAGAAAAGCCTTCACTCCAAAAAATTACAGATCTTTTAATATTCCAAACTGAAGAAAAAGAAACTGAGGCAGATTTATATGGAGTGGAGTTTGCAATCAAAGCAGGTATTGCTCAAGATAAAGTAGCTAATTACTTTAGAAGGCTAACTATTTATATGCCGCAATTGATGAAANATTCATTTTTTAGGATGCATCCTGGAAATGCTAAAAGAGTAGCGGATATTGAAAGAAAATTAAAAGAATTGAACAGTAATTAATTATATGAAAGAAAATTTTTGTTATCTAAAATAAAACCTTTTACTGCATATTGCCTTTATGATTGGGCAAACTCTCCATTTGCGACAGTTATAATTACTTTTATTTTTTCAGCTTACTTTGAAAGAGCAATTGTTGGAGATGCTGAGAAAGCATCTATTTTATGGGGTTGGTCAATATCTATTTCCGCATTTTTAATTGCTTGTNTATCTCCATTTATTGGAAGACATATAGATAACAATTTAAGCTATAAGTTTTGGTTAAGTACTTTTACTATTATTGCTGCTATAGGAGCTTCTCTATTTTGGTTTGCTTACCCAGTTCCACAGTCTATTATCTTTGTCTGTATTTTGGTTGTGATTTCTAATATAGCTTTTGAATTAGGATCTATGGTTTATAATTCATTATTACCNACTTTTTCTATAAAGAAAAAGATAGGAAGTTTATCNGGGAAAGCTTGGGCGTCTGGATATGCTGGAGGCATAACATGTCTTATAATTATNTTGTTTGGTTTCATTCAAACTGATAATCCTTTATTTGGGATAGAAAAGGAAATGTCCGCAAATATTAGAATTGCTGGGCCAATAGTCGCAATATGGTTTATATGTTTTTCGTTACCTCTTATTTTAAAAACTAATAATATTAATAATAAGAAAAAAAAAAATAATGAAAATTTATTTATGGAAGTTATTAAAAATATCAAATCTTTGTTTACTCAAAGTAATAAGGGCCGTTTTTTATTAGCAAGAATGATTTATACTGATGGTTTAAATACTTTGTTTGCATTTGGCGGTTTATATGCAGCAGGAACTTTCCATATGAGTTTTTCAGAAATAATAGTTTTTGGAATATTAATAAATATTACAGCGGGCTTAGGAGCACTATTTTTTTCATTTATAGAAGATAGAATAGGGGCAAAATATGCTATTAATATTTCTCTAATTTTTTTAATAATTTTTGGGTTTAGCACTCTAATTATTAATAGTAAAGAGTTGTTTTTGCTTTTTGGTTCTGCTTTAGGTTTTTTTATAGGCTCTATNCAATCTTCAAGTAGNTCATTTATGTCTAGATATATAGTAAATGGNAATAATGCAGAAACTTATGGTATTTATGCTGTTTCAGGNAAGTGTACTGCATTTTTAGGNCCTGCGTTACTAGCTTTAATTGTGTCTATTTTTGANAGTCAGCGNGCTGGAATGGCTTCAATAATTTTATTTTTTTTATTAGGACTATANTTANTACAAAAAGTAGNAGAGCCTAAACATTATTAATGNCTGAAATGTCTAATACCTGAGAATATCATAGATAGCCCTAGCTTATTTGCTGCATCAATTACTTCGTTATCCTTTATAGAACCACCAGGTTGAATAATAGACGTTACTCCTGCTTCTGCTGCAGCTATAAGTCCATCCGCAAAAGGAAAAAATGCATCAGATGCTAAAACTGATCCTTGAGCCATATTTGTTTTTAATCCAGCCAATTCTGAGGCCTTTTTAGATTTAATAGCTGCAATTTGTGAAGAGTCTATTCTACTCATTTGCCCAGCCCCTATTCCAACTGTAGAATTATTTTTTGCATATACAATCGCATTTGATTTTACATGTTTTGCAATCTTAAAAGCAAAAATTAAATCTTTAGTTTCTTCTGTACTAGGTTTTTTATTTGTAACGATATTTAAATTATTTTCATCCATAGTTTCATTATCTCTGTNTTGAATTAGAAAACCATCTGAAAGGTCTTTAATTATATAGTTTGTATTTGTTAAATTATTCTGATCCTTAAATGCTAATAACCTTAAATTTTTTTTCTTAGACAATATATTTAACGCTTCCTTAGAAAAGCTTGGTGCAATGATAACTTCTAAGAATATTTTATGCATTTCTTCTGCTATATCTTTTGTTATTTCTCTATTGCTGGAAACTATACCACCAAAAGCACTTTGTGGGTCCGTTCTTAAAGCAGATCTCCAAGCTTCATTNAACAATGATTTAGAAGATACTCCGCANGGATTNGCATGTTTTATTATTGCTATGGTGGGTTCTTTAAATTCTTTTATCAACTCATAAGCAGCATCAGCATCATTTAAGTTGTTATAAGAAAGAGGCTTACCCTGTAATAAATTAGACTTAACTACCCCATTTAATTTATAATCAGGTTTTTTATAGACAGCTGATTTTTGATGAGGGTTCTCTCCGTATCTCAATTGATTATCAAGNTCACCAGAAATCGTAATTGTCTCTGGCCAAGTAACATCTAATTGTTTGTTAAACCATTCTGAGATGAGACTGTCATAAAAAGCTGTTTTAGAAAAAGCTTTTGCAGCATATAATTTTCTGTCTTGATGAGTTGTATTACCAGAATTTTTTTCTAATATTTTATTCAGANCCTCATAGTCTGTAGGACTTGTAACGACACAAACATTTTCATGGTTTTTTGCGGCGGACCTAATCATAGAAGGGCCTCCAATATCAATATTTTCAATGCATTCATCAAAATTTAGATCATTTTTAACTGCTTCAGAAAATGGATATAAATTAACGATTACTAAATTAATTGGTTCTATTCCATGTTGTTTCATTTCTTCTTTATGTTTATTTATATTTACTCTTCCTAATAGACCTCCATGTATTTTAGGATGTAATGTNTTAACTCTACCATCCAACATCTCAGGAAAANCTGTATAATCTGAAACATCTGATACTTTTATATTATTCTCTCTTAGGAGTTTTGCTGTTCCTCCTGTAGACAANACTTCAATATTATANTTTTTGATTATATTTAATAANATTTCGATATTACTTTTATCTGATAAAGATANTAGTGCTCGNTTAATTTTAATNAGGTCTTTTAACATTTTAATTCCTTAATAAACGCTATTTTTNGGATCAATAGAAAATTCTGGTACTAAATTTTTTAGTATTTTTATAGCCTCTTTTTCATTATTTTTAANTAAAAAATCTTCTAAAGTAAGCAGTATTTTATTTANATTAGAAAAATTTAANTGTCTNGATTTGGCAATTAAAATATCAGGATGACTAGTGGTAATTTTAATCTCTTCTTTGTGAAATAGTTTTTCATGAAGTTTTTCTCCTACTCTTAATCCTGTATAATTTATTTTTATATCTTTTCCTGGGGTAAGGCCAGATAGACGAGCAAGTTGTTTTGCTAAGTTATCTATCTTCATCGGTTCTCCCATTTCAAGAACATTTATATCACCTTTTTCTTTTTTATTTATCGAAGAGTTTAATGAAATTAAAACTAATTCTACCGCTTCTTTGACGCTCATAAAAAATCTAGTAGCTTCTTTATGAGTTACTTTTAATGGGCCTCCTCTAGAAATTTGGTTTTGAAAAAGAGGAATTACTGAGCCAGTAGAGCCTAAAACATTACCAAACCTAACTGTAACGAAATCAGTGTAAGATTTTTCTCTATCTAAGTTTTGTATATATATTTCAGCTGCTCGTTTAGATGCGCCCATAAAATTAGTTGGGTCGACGGCTTTATCAGTAGAAATTAAAACCATTGTTTTTGTTCTATACTTAATAGCTTTTTCGGAAATATTTTTTGTACCAATAACATTAGTTCTCATTGCATCAGAAGGATGATCTTCACATATAGGAACGTGTTTTAACGCAGCAGCGTGAAGAATTATATCCGGCTTATATTTTTTAAAAGTTTTGTCAATTTCGTGCTTATCTCTAACATCTAATAAAACAGATGATATGTTTTCATTATCTATTTTTGCAGAAATTTTATCCGTAATATTCCATAAGGCAAATTCAGAATAGTCTGATAGAACTATTTTTTTAGGGCCCATATCAGAGATTTGATTAGCTAATTCACTTCCAATCGTTCCTCCAGCACCAGTAATTAATATAATTTTATTATTAATAAATTCCTCTAAATTATTTTTATCAAACCTAGTCTCAGATCTTCCTAATAAGTCTTCTATGTTTATTGGACGAGCTTCATTTGATTTACTATCTATTGCTTTATTAAGTTCTGAAATTTTTGGAAGACGTGCAAGCGATATACCTATTTTATCAACATATTTTAGAAGTAAGCCTATATCTTTTCGCGTAATATTTTTATCAGCAATTATTATTTTTGTAATTTTTTTTTCTTTTATAAAAGAATTAGTTTCATAAACCTTTTCTATGGAACCTATAACATCTACACCTCTAATTTTTCTTCCTAATTTACTTTTATCATTATCAAATATACCTATTATATGGTANGGACCATCTGGTTTATGTGAAGACCTTATTAGCGCTTCTGCTTCATCAGACGCCCCTATTAGCAGCACATTTATCCTCTCATTGATATTATTAATTGGAGCTAATGTTTTATCTCTTATTAATCTGTAAGTTATCCTACTTCCTCCGCTTAGAATTGTTAATAAAATGAAATATATAAGCATTGTTGATCTAGGCATGTTTTCTAATCTAGTAGTAAGAAAAAAGGCAAAGGCTGCTAGTATTACAGATATTAAAGTAGCTTTAGTTATTATTAAAAGGTCATCTGTTGAAGAGTAACGCCAAATTCTTTTATAAACCCCAAATAAAATAAAAGAAAATATNGTACAAGAGAATACAATTATGGTGCTTACAATTGGCGTAGCTGGAAAAATTTCTAATCTCAACCAATAGGCACCAAAAAAAGCAATTATGCTTAATATGCCATCTATGTTACAGATTAAAAATAGTCTAACTATAGGATGCATTAAATAACTTTCTTATTTCTTTTTGGTGTTTTACTTAGATAATATAAAAGATATATTGTAGATAAGCTACTTATAAGGATTGAAAATAATATAATTATTAAGCTTGGCATAATAGAAGCTAAAAAAGATATAATTATTAGTAGTAATCCATGCTTCGCAATAATAATACATACTTCAGAATGACTATAACCATTCATGACAGCTTTTTGATAGAAATGACTTTTGTGGGCCTGCCAAGGCTTTTCTTTTTTAAGTAACCTTTTTATAAGAGTTATAGAGGAGTCAGCTAAATAATAGCTATTTAATATTATTGCAACATACCAAAAACCATTTTTTAATAGTAGTAAAAATAAAATAGCATTAATAAAACCAATTGGAATTGAGCCTGCGTCTCCTAAAAATACTTTTGCAGGTTGCCAATTCCATATTAAAAAAGCTATTCCTGAGCCAACAAAAAAACCAGCAATTACATTCTCAAATTTATTTATGTCTTCGGATAAAAATAAACAAGACCCTACTCCTAAACCTATGATTATACATTGAACACTTGAGATGCCATCTATACCATCCATAAAATTAAATAAATTTGTCATCCATAATATAAATAAAAGCATAATTATAGCCTCTAACCAACCAGGAATAAAAATTTCTAATAAAGTTGATTCTACTAGAGGCGACCAGTAACTTATAATAATAAACGCTAATATGGNTTGTATTAAAAGCCTCAAGGCAATTGAGATTTGCTTATTATCATTAATAAATGACGTAACACAAAGCAGAAAAATACTAATTGTAAATATGAAATCATTTATAGGGAAAAAGAGATAATATATTATTAATAACGATGCTATTAAACCTATTCCTGCTCCCTTAGGTGTTGGTACATTGTGGTTTGATCTTTTATTAGGAATATCTATGGTTTGTGTCTTATCTAATATTTTTATGGATAATTTTATTGTTACAAGGCTAATACAAAAACTTATAAAAACACTTATTAACCATGAGAATGAAATTAAATTTTCCACTATACTTTTTCCTTTATGAATTTAGTCCAGTTTGATCTACCAAAAGCTATGAAGTTAGGATTTTTTTTATCTTCTCTTCCATAAATCATTGCATCATTATTCATTTGGATAACTTTTCCTCCAGCCCCTTCAATTATAGCCTGACCAGCAGCACTATCCCACTCATACGTTGACGTAGTTCTAGGAAAAATGTCTGCTTTTCCTTCAGCTATTAACGTAAATTTTAGAGCACTTCCAACTCTTTTTTCTTCATAATATGTTAAGCAAGAAAGCCATTCTTTAAGTTTAGGACCTGCATGATGTCGGCTAATAGCAATCGTAGGTCCTTCAGAAGGAATATCTCTACAATTTATATTTCTGTAGTTAAATTTTTTTTCTTTCATCACCGAATCAATACGAGCCCCTCCTAACCAAAGTTTTTCAGTTGGTGGATGAGCAATACATCCCAAAATCGGCTTTTTATTATATGTTAACGCTATACAGACACAAAAGTCTTCGTTGCCCTCTATAAATGATTTTGTTCCATCTAATGGGTCTATAATCCAATGTAAATTATTGCCAAAACTATTTTTGGGAAATTCTCTTTCTTCACTAACAATAGGAATACTAGGAAAATATTTATTTAGTAAAGCATTAATTATTTTATCTGATTCTATATCTGCTTTAGTAACAGGAGTATTGTCTTGCTTAATTTCTATTGGAGAGTTTATATTTTTCATTATTATTTTAGCTGCTTGCAAGGAGATTTCAGCAATAATGTTTTTCATTTCTATAAGGCTTTGATTAGATAAAGATGACATTAGTATTTCTTTTTATTAGTTATANAATTTATTTTATAGTTAAAATTGATATATTTCATACTTTGTTTATATATTATTGTTATTATATTATAATAGCATTGAAAAATACATTAAGGGTTTTTAATTTTGCAAATTACCGACATTGAATATGTTTTAGGAAATAAAAAAGAATCTCTTGAAGATTTAGGTAAAATTAATCCAGATTGGGTAATAGATAAGTTAAAAGATAAAACTGGAATTCATTCTCGCCATGTATTAGGTGAAAATGAAGATGAAAGAAGCTTAGTTGTTGATGCTTCCCGTAAATTACTTGCTAGAATTAGCCATGAAAATANAGATGGAATAATTCATGTCAGTCAATCACCTTTCTCAAGATTACCTACTTCAGCATGTTTAATCCAAGACATTTTAGGTTTGCCGAAGGATATGATGGCCTTTGATTTAATACAGGGCTGTTCGGGGTTTGTTTACGGACTTTCTGTAGCAAGCTCTATGATATATCAGCAGGGACTAAAAAAAGTTTTGGTNATATGTGCTGATACTTANACAAATTATATTTCAAAAGATGATAGAACTAACAGGCCTATATTTTCTGATGGAGCAGCAGTAGCTTTAGTAGAGAATAAAGGTCAAGGTAGTATTGGACCTTTTGCTTTTTATACTGATGGTAGCGGAGGGAATTTATTAGCTTTAGAAAGCCATAAAGGCAAAGAAAAATTATTTATGGACGGACAAAAAGTATTTAAGTTTTCCCTCAGAGAAGTTCCCAAAGTTTTTAATGAGTTATTGGATAAAGCTGATTTAAATAAAGATGATATAGATTTATTTATATTTCATCAGGCTAGTGCTGTAATTTTACGCCAATTAAAAACAAAATTACGTATCCCTGATAATAAGTGGTTTCAAAATATTAAGAATATGGGAAACACCGTTTCCGCTACTATTCCCATTGCAATTAAGCAGTCAATAGATAGAGACTTATATAAGCCCAACATGAATATTATGTTAATGGGCTTTGGGGTAGGCCTTTCTGTAGCTGGTTGCATTATTCGATCATAAATGTGTTTTTGACAAACACCATTCTATTTGTGCCCCTGAGTTAGAGGTTTCTCCATTAATTATAAATTGACTAGATTTTTTTACCTGGCCGTTATCTTCTACATAAATTGATTCCTCTATATTTAGGTTTAATTTAATATTATTTTTAGATATGAAGAACTCCCAACCACCACTTGGAATTAAAAGAAGTATTCTTTCTTTGTTTCTAGTTAAACGGACATTTACTTTTGGATGTAAATGAAAATGTATTTTGAAATTCATTTTGGGGCCAGATATAATATTATCAATTCCTTTTAAAAGACTACCTCTTGCATCAAGCTTGAGAGTTCTTTTATGCAGTGTAGAAAATAAGTTTTCATATCCATTATGACCAGAAGAAACTATTTCAAAGCCAGATGTTACTTCTCTTTTAACATTTATTTTTAAATTTTTATAGTTTTCACTAGATGAAGAGTTAGTATTATTAATAACTAAAGTAGAATGTGCCGCTGAGCTAGAAAGAGCTTTTTTCCACTTCTTATTATTGAATGGAGTAGGGCCGCAATTTACTATCATTCGGTCTCTNCCTACACTCATTTCAAAGCTTAAAGAGCCATTATAACTATTTTTTTCTTTTTGGGAACAATCTAATAGAATTATTGATTTACCTGCTGCTAGTCTTTCATACCCAGAAGATTTTAAGCTTACAGATATCTTAGATTTTAGTTTGATTCCAGTTTTATCTAGCACTTTATCTATTGCATCTCTAGAATAAGATTTTCCACCATTAGACCTAAGTAAAGTTCCGTCTCCTAATCTTAATGCCCTAATAGCATGACTTATTTTAGTTATATTAGTGTCTAATTTTTCTATTAAATTATCATTTTCTGGCAATGAACTTTTAATCCAAATCAAATCTGTTAATATGTCTAATGTTATTGAAGGTCTCCTACTTATATGACACCCATCACTTAAAATTTGACTGTTTAAAGCGTATAATAAAATATTTTTAGCGGTACTATATCTTTTATTTCCTCCACTAAGACATATGCCTGATATTATTAAGCCACGTAAAGCAGTAAAAACTTCAGGTTCATTTTTCTTTTTTTGAATAACTCTACTAAGGTGTTTGGATTGTGAAGTTAAAAGTTTATAAAATTTTTCTAAAAATTCTCTATCTGCNTCCTCTTTTAACATTTCAGAATAAGATATCCACGCGGATATTCTCCTACCAAGTATATCTATTTTCCAACTAATAGGATTATATCTATCGTTTCCATCTCTTATCCAATCTGAAATTAATGCTCTTGCATATTGTCTAGACGTTTTTCCATCTCTAGCCTTGAAATGTCTAAGCCATGAAAAGCCATGCATTTCCGCTAACCACCATGGGCCTACACCATTAGGCTCCCATAATGGTTTATTAGGAGAGTGTATTTCTTCTCCTGCAAAGTTATATCTTCCTTGAAAAATTGCATCAGCTAGTTGTCCTTCTCCTTCCCATGGGTCTTTTATATCCTGAAAAATATTTTCAGGCTTTGTTAAATTAAGCCAAAAATTATATAAAAAGCTTTTATAAAATATTTTATTAATATTGAGACGGGAAGAACTATTAGACAATTTTAACTTCCTTATGTCTCATTTCGCAGAGATTTAACAAGTTTAGAATAATTAGAGGCATCTTGAGAAAAGATAGCATTTCCAGCAACTAAAACATTTGCTCCTGCTTCTATACATAATTTTGAAGTTTCTAAATTAATTCCACCATCTACCTCAATCAAAATATTACGTTCTTTATTATTTATCATTTTTTTAATATTTTTAATTTTTTCAAGTTGTGAAGACATAAATTTTTGTCCTCCAAAACCTGGTTCTACTGTCATTACTAATACTAAGTCACAATAATCTAGATAAGGCTCAATAATTTTTTCAGAGGAAGAGGGTTTAATTGATATTCCTGCTTTTAGCCCTAAACTTTTAATTTTTTTAATAGATTCTTGAACATTATCTTCTACCTCAACATGTATTGTAATAATATCTGCACCAGCTTTTGCGAAAGGCTGAAGCCAATTACTGGCAGGATTTGTCATCAAGTGCACATCAAATAATTTTTTTGTATATTTTCTTAAATTTGATACTACATCTGGCCCTATAGTTAGGTTTGGAACAAAATGGCCATCCATTATATCCAGATGAATCCAATCTGCACCAGCATTATCTATATTAGTTACTTCTTGTCCTAACATTGAAAAGTCAGCTGCTAAAATTGAGGGAGAGATAAGTATATTATTGTTTTTCAATATAAAATTAATCCTATAATGTAATACATTTATTAATAATGTGTAATTAGTTTATTTTTATTATTCTGGCTATAAAAAACCCGTCCATTCCTCCTTCTTCAGAGTTAAAGAAGGGTAATGTTTTAATAAAGCCTTCTTTAGTAATTGCTTTTTTAGTTATATCAATTTCACTTTCTTTTATTGGGTCTATTATGAATCTACTATTTTTCTTTATAAAATCAACAATTTGATTTTCTCCTTCTTCTTTTTCCAAGGAGCAAACAGAATAAATAAGAATACCTCCAGACTTTAACATCTTTGATGCTGAATCTAATAAGCCTCGTTGGATATCTATAACTGATCTCATATGCGAAAAATAATTACCTTTTTTGTAGGACAGCCTCCATAAAATATCAGGGTTTTTTCTCAGGGTTCCTGAAGAAGTACAAGGAGCGTCTAATAATACAGCATCAGCTAATTTTTCTGGTTTATATTGAGCGGCATCTTTTACGATTAGTTTTGTTGTTAAATTGAGTCTATTTAAATTCTCTTTTAGAATTTTTGTTCTTTTATTATTAGATTCTAAAGAAGTTACTTTTAAATTATTAGTTAATAGTTGAGCAGTTTTTCCTCCAGGAGCAGCGCATAAATCAATTACATTAGTGTTTTTTTTAATTTTTGATAATAAAATTTTTACAGGTAACTGTGCAGCTATATCTTGTATCCACCATTTACCTTTATCATAACCATGTATTTTATTAATTTTTCCATAACTATTAATTAATCTAATATTATTAGATCCTAAGATTTTTCCTTTTAAATTTATTTTCCATTCATTTATATCCTCTTTTGGGGATATAGAAATATCTAATGCAGGAGGTATTACGAGGTGCTGGTTGACAATTTTAATTAATTGCTCTTCNCTAAATATATTTTTCCATTTATCNATTATTTCTATNGGTANATTCATTAGTATATTTGACTTATTTAATTTATTATTTTCAAAGTCTCTAGATAATTGTCTTAGAATAGCATTNATAAATTTGACATGATGGGGAGAACTTTTCTTAGCTATTTCAACGCTATCATTAACTGCTGCATATGCAGGGACTCTCATATATATAATTTGTGTAGCACCTATTATTAAATTTGCTTTAATATGGCTTTGCTCAGTTTTAAGAGGTTTTTTAATATATTTTTTTAAATAAAAATTTATTTCACCTAATCTTCTTATAGCTCCTCCAGCTAATGATCGATAAAAAGGATCCTCATAAACAAGAGGTTTATAATTATCACCTTTTAAAATGGCAGTAATTTCTTTTACAGCTTGAATTCTTGGGTTTAAATTATTATTTGACATATAGAAGATAGTTTTTTTTAATTAGAAACATAATATAAATACTTTAATCTAATTCTTCCGGCACTTACATGAAAAAAATTAAAAATACTAACAAGAAAATAAAAATTAAAAAAAATGTTAAAAAACTGTCTAAAGAAATAGGTGGGCAGAAAGGTCCTGAACCTACTCGGTATGGAGATTGGGAAAAAAACGGAAGAGTAACAGATTTTTAAATTATTTATTCATTCTTTCATTAATTAAATTAGTAACAACTCCGGGGTCAGCAAGTGTAGATATATCTCCAAGTTGATCATGCTCATTAGCAGCAATTTTTCTAAGAATNCGGCGCATAATTTTTCCAGAGCGTGTCTTAGGTAGACTAGGAGCCCATTGAATTAAGTCTGGAGTTGCTATAGGCCCTATTTCTTTTCTGACCCAAAGCAATAATTCCTTTCTTAATTCATCTGATGGTTCTGTGTTATCAGTTAGGGTAACATAGGCATAAATTCCTTGNCCCTTAATATCATGTGGATATCCAACAACTGCAGACTCAGCAACATTTTCATTAGAAACTAAGGCGCTTTCCACTTCTGCTGTTCCCATTCTATGTCCACTTACATTTATGACATCATCAACTCTTCCAGTAATCCACCAATAGCCATCAGCATCTCTTTTTGCTCCATCTCCTGTAAAATACACATTGTTGAAAGTAGAAAAATAAGTTTCTGCAAAACGGTTATGATCACCATATACTGTTCGCATTTGTCCTGGCCATGATGTTTCTAAAACAAGGTTCCCCTCTGCTTCACCTTCAAGCTTTTTTCCTTCATTATCAACTAAAGCAGGAGATATGCCAAAAAAAGGTTTAGTAGCAGANCCAGGTTTTAAATCTATTGCTCCAGGTAGGGGACTAATCAATATTCCTCCTGTNTCTGTTTGCCACCAAGTATCTACAATTGGGCATTTTTCTTCCCCAACAATTTTATAATACCAATTCCAAGCTTCTGGGTTAATAGGCTCTCCTACACTTCCCAAGACTCTTAGACTTTTTCTATTAGTAGACTTAACNGGNTTATCACCTTCTTTCATTANTGCTCTTATTGCAGTAGGAGCAGTATAAAATATATTTACCTTATGTTTATCTATCACCTCCCAAAACCTAGACGAGTTTGGATAATTCGGAACACCTTCAAACATTAAAGTTTTTGCTCCATTAGCAAGAGGGCCGTATACTATATATGAGTGTCCTGTAACCCAGCCAACATCTGCTGTACACCAATAAACTTCCTCATCTTTATAATCAAATATATACTTATGGGTAATTGATGCATATACAATATATCCTCCTGAAGTGTGCAGAACTCCCTTAGGCTTTCCTGTAGAACCAGAGGTATAAAGAATAAATAAAGGGTCTTCAGCGTCCATGATTTCTGGTTCACATACATTATCGACATTTAATTTTTCTTCATGCCACCAAATATCTCTATTTGTTGTCATATTGATATTATTACCAGTTCTTTTAATAACTAAAACAGATTTTATATTCTCACATCTTTTTAATGCTTCATCTACATTATTTTTAAGTGGAATAATCTTTCCTGCTCTATAGCCTTCATCAGCAGTAATGATAAAGTCAGATTTACAATCTATAATTCTATCAGCAATACTATCCGGAGAAAAGCCTCCAAATATAACTGAATGAATAGCGCCTATTCTAGCGCATGCTAACATTGCATATGAAGCTTCTGGTATCATAGGCATATAAATTGTAACCCTATCTCCTTTTTGTACACCTCTTTTTTTTAAAACATTTGCCATTAGGCAAACTTCATTATGTAATTCTTTATAGGATATGTGTTTGCTTTCTTCTGGGTTATCTCCTTCCCAAATAATAGCAGTAGAATCACTTTTTGATTCTAAATGTCTATCTATACAATTATATGAAACATTTAATTTCCCGTCGTAAAACCATTTTATTTCTAAATTTTCTTTTGAGAAATCTATTTTTTTCACAGATTCTTCAGTAAANGGTTTAAACCAGTCTATACTAAGGGCTTGTTTGCTCCAAAAGGCCTCTGGATTTTGAATTGATTCATTATACATCTTTTCATATTTATCTTTATTTAAATGAGCATTCTTTTCCCAATCATTTTTGACTATTATTTTTTCTTCGCTCATTTATACCTCCTTATATTTTTTTATTAATAATTAAAGATAATATTTTTATCCAGCAAGAATATAATTATTTTTTATTTTAAACGGAAAACTTTTTAAAAAAGAATTTTTGCAAGGGCCTTTTATACATTCACCAGTAATAGGATTAAATTTAGCACCATGGTTTGCACATAATAAATCGTTATTTTTAGATTGCACTCTACCTTCTATAATATCGAGAGTTAAATGCGCATGAGGACAATTATTTAACCATATATATATAGAATCTTTATTTTTATAAATTATAATGCCAGGCAGATATTTATCTTCACCTTTTTTAACTAAAGCTTTATCTTCTTCTAAGTCTTCTATTTTACAAATCTTTGTATTTCTCTTTATGCCAGAGCTTTTAAAAATATCATCCATTCTAAAATTTATTTTTAGTTTCTGCCATTATACAAATTTCTTTCCAATGTTCTTTAGAAATTGGAACTACAGAAAGTCTTGCTTGTTTAATAAGCGCTAAATCAGCTAATTTATGATTAGATTTCATTTCAGATAAATGTACATATTTTTTTACTTCTTGAACNGCTTCAATCACCACCATACCAAAAATACCTTTTTTNTCAGTTNGGTCAGGCCTATGCTCTCCAATTACTCTTACTATGCCAACTATTTGTTTCTCTTTTACAGAATGATAAAAAAAACCTAANTCACCAATTTTCATCTTTTTCATATTATTATTAGCTTGATAGTTTCTTACACCATCCCATCCTTCACCTTCTTTCCCTTTTTTTGTTTGGTCCTCCCATGACCAAGTGCCCGGCTCAGATTTAAATAACCAATATGCCATTAATGTTTTCTCCAAAAAATTTAAATATTTCTTAATTGACTATAGCCTCATAATTACACATGTTCCAATAAGTAATTATGAGAAATTATTTATTTTATTAAAGAGAGAGTAAAGATGAATTTTAGTGTTNATAAAAAAAAGCTNTCAGACCCATTATATATAGCAAAAAAATTAATAGGGTTTCCTTCTGAAACACCAAAAGATGAAGGAGCGCTTTTGTTNGTTGAAGAGGTTTTATCTTTATTGGGCTTTGAATGCTTTAGAATGCCTTCAGGAAAAATTGAAGGAACTGGAAAAGAAGCTTTAGTTCATAATTTATATGCAAAGATAGGCAAAGGAAAAAATTTATGTTTTGCAGGTCATACAGATGTTGTTCCAGCAGGTAATAAAGAAAAATGGAGTATATCACCATTTGAAGCAGAGATTTTAAATGGCAATCTAATCGGAAGAGGTGCGGCAGATATGAAAGGCTCTATCGCAGCATTTATAGCAGCTTTTGTAAGATATATTGACGATTATGATAAATCTTTTTGTTTAAGTTTTCTTTTAACTGGAGATGAAGAAGGTCATGCGAAGCACGGAACAAGAACTATGCTTCCTAANTTAAAAAAAATGGGAGAGAAGATTGATCATTGTATAGTAGGAGAACCTACTAATCCCAATAAATTAGGAGAAATGATTAAAATTGGTAGAAGAGGAAGTATGCATGGTTTACTTACAGTTTATGGAAAGGAAGGTCATGTAGCATATCCTCACAAAGCAGCTAACCCTTTACCTATAATGTCTAAGTTTATATCGGTGCTATCTGAAGTTGAACTAGATAATGGTAATGAACATTTCCAACCATCAAACTTAGAATTTATTTCTATAGATGTAGGCAATAANGTTTCAAATGTTATTCCTCTAAAAATCCAGTCTAAATTTAATATTAGGTTTAATACTCTTCAAACTGAAAGCAGTTTATTAAATATTATTAAAAATACTTTAGAGAAAGTTTCTTATGATAAAAAACTTTTTAAATGGGATTTAGAAAGTGAATTAAGCGGAGANCCTTTTATAACAGAGCCTGATAATTTCATAAATATTGTAGAGAAAGTNATTAAGAAAAATACTGGAATAACACCAGAACTTTCTACTAGCGGCGGAACATCTGATGCACGTTTTATTAAAGATATATGCAATGTTATAGAATTTGGTTTAGTAGGTAAAACTATGCATCAAATAGATGAGTCTATCNAAGTGGATGACTTAGAGCTATTAACTAATATTTATTATGANATTATAAAAAAATATCANCACCATACATTTGAATAANAAAGTATAAAATTAAAATGCGAATTGAAAATGAAAAAGTAGGGATAGTAATCTATATTTTCACTTTAATGTCTTTTGCTACAATGGAGGCATTAGCTAAATTTTTATCCGAAGACTTCTCTATTACACAAATAGTGTGGGCAAGGTATTCATTTCATTTTCTTCTTGTATTATTTGCGATACTGCTAATTCATTTATTAGGTTATAACACTGGTCTCAGATATCCTAAATTAATTTTAGTGCAAGTTTTAAGGTCTATAGCTTTGTTATTAATGACCTATTTCTTTTTCACGTCCTTATCAATTTTAACTTTAGCAGAGGCAACTATAATATTATTTTTCTCTCCTTTAATTACTGTTATACTCTCACCTTTGCTTTTAAATGAAAAAGTAACTAATTCTAGTTGGCTAGCTGTAATAGTTGGCTTCATAGGAATGGTTATTGTTATTAACCCAACAAATATTTTAAACTATCAAGGAATTGATTTTATTTGGTTCACTGGAATAATATATGGATTAGCTGGAGCGTTATTTTATTCTTTATATCAAATTGGNACTAGGGTTTTAGCTCCAGTAGAATCNTCACTTACAAGCCTCATTTTTTCTTGTCTAGCTGGTTTATTAGGTACAACAATATTAATTTTATTAGACTATGATCTTTCATCATCATTAAATGTATGGAAAAGTCCTAGTATTTATGAATGGCTATTGCTAGCCACGGTAGGGTTATTTGGTGCAATAGGACAATTATTAATACTAGGAGCATATTCTAAGGCAAAAGCAATAACTCTTGCTCCTATTAGTTATACACATATAATCTGGGCAACAATTCTTGGATATATTATATTTTATTCATTGCCAAGTTCGCAAACATTGCTAGGAGGAATTTTAATTGTTTCTTCTGGAATTTATACTTTTAGGAAAANAAATTAAAATTAATCTAGTANATNATTTTTTGTAAAATTAACGCANAAGATGGGGCAGTTGGGCCAGAAAATTTTCTATCTTTNTTATCTAAAGCAGATTGAATATCCTTATTTGTTTTTTTAAGCAGNCCTATATCCACAAGTGTTCCGGCTATAATTCTCACCTGNTTCATTAAAAAAGATTTNGCTTCAACGTATATTTCTATTANNTCNCCTTCATTATTAATAGTAATATTATCAATTGTTTTTATCGGAGATTTAGCTTGGCAGTCTATAGATCTAAATGCGGTAAAATCATGTTTACCAATTAGATATTTTGAAGCATTTTTCATTAATTTAAGATCCAAATGATTTGGTATTCGCCAGGACTTATTCCTTAGTAAAGGAGAAGCTGTTCTTCTATTCAAAATACAATATTTATATTTTCTNCCTTTTGCAGAAAACCTAGAATGAAATTCATTACTTACTTTATTGGTTTCTAATATAGATATTTTNTTTTCATATAAACGAGATAAATAAAAATTTAGACCCATAGTTAATTTGCCTAATTTTGAATTTTTATCTTCTAGTCCGTTTTCATCTAGGTCAAAGTGAGCAACCTGACCAGTTGCATGTACTCCAGTATCTGTTCTNCCAGCACCATATATAGTAATATTTTTTCCAGAAAATTTTAATAGGCTTTTCTCTATNGCCCCTTGTATNGTTTCCATACCTNTTTGTTTTTGCCATCCATTAAAATCTTTTCCATCATACTCTATTGTTAATTTATATCTGNTCATTCTTTTAAAGCTTTTTTACTATTTCTCTTAAATGGAATTTTTGAATTTTTCCTGTAGAAGTTTTAGGTATTATTTGAAATATTATTTTTTTAGGACATTTAAAATTAGCCATATGTGATTTGCAAAAATCAATTATTTCTTTTTCAGTGGCTTTACAATCTTTTTTCAGTTCAATGAAAGCGCACGGAGTCTCCCCCCATTTTTTATCAGGTATAGCAACTACAGCTGCTATTAGTACTTTAGTGTTTTTATATAATGTTTCCTCGATTTCTATTGATGAAATATTTTCACCTCCAGATATAATTATGTCTTTCGATCTATCTTTTAATTCAATATAACCATCTTCATGCATAACACCGAGGTCTCCCGTGTGAAACCAATCGCCCAAAAATGATTCTTTAGTTGCATTTATATTATCATGATAACCCTTCATTACCATATTNCCTCTCATCATAACTTCACCAATTGTTTNACCATCNTTTGGAACTGCTTTCATTGTTTNTGGNTCTCTTATAGATAGNTCTTCNAGTGAAGGGTATTGAACTCCTTGTCTTGCTTTTTTTTCTGATTTAGGNCCAGTCTCTAAAGTNTTCCATTTTTCTTTCCATTCACAAACTACAGCTGGGCCATAAACNTCGGTTAGACCATAAACATGTGTAACNTCAAANCCNTTATTTTCAATTCCTGCGAGTATTGCAGGTGGAGGTGCCGCTGCAGCGGTCATGATATTAACTTTGTTATTGATTTGTTTTATCTCGTTTTTTTCGGCATTTATTATCATAGATAAAATTATTGGTGCCCCACACATATGAGTAACTTTATGTTCAGCTATTGATTTATAAATATTTTTAGCATTAACTGACCTAAGGCATACATGGGTTCCTGCTAATGCAGTAACAGTCCAAGGAAAACACCAGCCATTACAATGAAACATAGGCAGAGTCCATAGGTAAATTGGGTGTTTTCCCATAGACCAAACCATTTGGTTGCTCATGGCTGTTAGCCATGCTCCTCTGTGATGATACACAACTCCTTTTGGGTCACCAGTTGTTCCAGATGTATAATTAAGGCTACATGCATCCCATTCATTTTCTGGCCATTCTATAGGAGAATTGCTTTTTCCCATCTCAACCAAATCATCACTAGTAATTTCATCTTTGAGTGGAGAATTTTTTATAAATTCTTCATCTTTACATTTTATCACTAAGGGCCTTTTATCTTCAGGAATGCTCTCAAGCGCTTTAGAAATTACTTCATTAAATTCTGGATCAACAAAAACGATTCTAGCCTTTCCATGTTTAAGAATAAATGCAATCGCTTTTGAATCAAGCCTCGTATTGATAGTATTCAAAATTGCACCTGCCATCATTACAGAGAAATGACATTCAATCATAGCCGGAACATTAGGAAGAAGCGCTGCTACAGTATCACCTTTTTTAATACCTTTAAATTTAAGCCCTTTAGCAATTTTAAGGCATCTCGTATGCAATTCCTTATATGTATTACTTTTAGACCCATGAATCCATGCGGTTTTTTCAGGCCATATTTTATTGGTTCTTTCTAAAAATGATATAGGAGTTAGAGCCCAATAATTAGCTTTGTTTTTTTGTAAGTTTGATGGAGTGTTCATATTATTTCCATTATTAATTATTCATTAATTTTTGTGAGTCTTTGCCACCAACTGTAGCACAAGAAATTCCATTTGTGTCTGTTTCCAAAATTGTCCAGTTATTAGTTGAGGGAGAAACGTAAAGTTCTGTGATTGAAGAGCCATCTTCAGATAAGCCAAACCAGGTTAGTTTTTCTTTTTGATTGTTTTCAAGAAAATCTTTAAAAATATTTTTTTCTTTACATATAACATTTTTTACAATTTTTTTTGGATTAGCTAGAGCGTGATTGTTTATATTTAAACATATAAATATTATAAAAAAATATTTAATTAAATCTGTAATATTAATTAACTTCATATTATTTTTTTTCTTCATTTTTTTTCCAATATTTTTTTGAAATAAATTTATCACAAAAAAAGATATTATTATTTGCTTTCTTTTTGATTCATAAGTATCAAATATATACTTAAATATATAAATTAAACTATTTTTAAAAGAAGAATTATATTATGTCACGTGACTTTAATAACTTAGATACTTTTCCAAAAATTTTAAGGAATAACGCACTCATATATAAAGGTAAACCAAGTATTAGAGAAAAAGAGTATGGTATTTGGCAAACTTTGACATGGGATAACTACTATAAAAGAGCAATTATACTGGCTATAGGTCTAAAAGATGCAGGATTAAAGCGGGGAGAAAAATTAGCTATAATTGGAGATAATCGGCCTAATCTATATTTATCTATAGCAGCAGCACAAATATTAGGAGCAGTTCCTGTACCTTGTTATCAAGATTCTGTTGCTGATGAACTTCAATATATTTTAGAGCATGCAGAAGTTAAAATTGCCATAGTGGAAAACCAAGAACAGGTTGATAAGCTTTTAGAAATAAAATCTAAGTTACCTCTATTAAAAAGTATATTTTTTGATGATCCTCGAGGGCTTGAGAATTATAATGAATCAGATATTACGGCATTAGATGAAGTCTTTAAGAAATATAATAGTCTAAATGTTAGTCTTGATAATGAAATTGATAAGACTTCTAAAGAAGATATTTCTATTATGCTTTATACCTCTGGAACAACTGGAAGGCCAAAAGGAGTCTTACTTTCTTATTATAATATAATTTCAGTAACAAGTATAGCGTGTGAGTTAGAGCATACATCTCTTAGTGATGAGGTTGTTGCATATCTTCCAATGGCTTGGGTAGGTGATAATATTTTTTGTGTAGCTCAATCATATATCTCCGGCTTTTGTATCAATTGTCCAGAGAGTAGAGACACTTTAACAACGGATATGAGAGAAATAGGGCCTACGTATTATTTTGCTCCTCCCAGAGTTTGGGAAGGTATGCTAACTCAATTAATGGTTAGGATGCAAGATGCATCTAAAATAAAACTTTGGGCATTTAACCATTTTATGAATGTAGCTAAAAAATGGGGGAATGATATTCTAGATAAAAAAAAAGTACCTTTGTTTGCTAGAATTCTATATGGGCTGGGCTATTTTTTCGTCTATGGACCATTAAAGAATAATCTGGGGTTAACAAGAGTAAGGATTGCTTATACTGCTGGAGAAGCCATGGGTCCGGACACATTTCTTTTTTATAGATCTTTAGGAATTAATTTAAAGGTTTTATATGGCCAAACAGAAGCAAGTGTTTTTGTATCTTTACACAGAGATGGTGACGTAGACCCTAAAACTGTAGGGCCTGTCTTTCCGGGAGTTGATATAAAAATTGAAGATGGAGAGGTGTTTTATAAGGGGCCTGGTGTTTTTAAAGGATATTATAAAAATGAAGAAGCTACTCAAGAAACAATAGATAAAAAAGGTTGGGTAAAAACAGGAGATGCAGGAGTTATAGATAGCAATGGTCACCTTAAGATTATAGATAGGGCTAAAGATGTAGGAAAACTAAATTCAGGAAAAATGTTTGCGCCTAAGTATCTTGAAAATAAATTAAAGTTTTGTGGTATTATTAAAGAAGCTGTTGCTTTCGGGGATCATAAGGATTTTGTCTCATGCTTTATAAATATNGACCTAGAAGCAGTAGCAAGTTGGGCAGAAAGAAACAATATAGCATATTCTGGCTATATTGATCTAGCCGGCCAAAGTTCAGTATATGATTTAATATCTAAAGAAATAGATAAAGTAAATGAGGATTTAGCTGAAGATTTGGAATTAAACGATTCTCAAATAAAACGTTTTTTAATTTTGCATAAAGAATTAGATGCTGATGATGGAGAATTAACTAGAACTAATAAAGTAAGAAGAAACCTTATTTCTGAAAGGTATGGAAAGCTTGTAGATGCATTATATAGTAATGAAGATCATTGTTTTATAGAAACAGAAGTTACATTTGAAGATGGTAGAAAAGGTTCAATTAGCGCAGATTTAAAAATCCAGGATATGAAAATTATTGATTTAAAGGATAAAGTTGCATGAGTGTAGATGCTAAAAATAATACTTCTACAAAATTAGAAGTTTTAATGGATATAAAGGATATAAGCNTGTCTTTTGGAGGCCTTAAAGCATTACAAAATGTAAATTTAAAAATACAAAAAAGTGAGATATTAGCTATCATAGGGCCTAACGGAGCAGGCAAATCTTCTATGCTTAATGTTATCTCTGGAATTTATATACCTCAAAAGGGCGAAGTAGAGTGGAAAGGAAAATTGAGAAAAAAAATTGCTCCACATGATATTGCTAGAATGGGAATCGCAAGAACTTTTCAAAATATTGCTCTTTTTAGAGGAATGTCGGCTTTAGAAAATATTTTAACAGGTAGAAATATTTTAATGAAACGNAATTTATTTTTAGAGGCTCTTTATTTGGGGATGGGAAGAAAACAGGAAGAAGAGCATAGGCAAAAAGCTGAGGAAATTATAGATTTTTTAGAGATTCAATCTATANGAAAAACGCCAGTTGCAAGACTGCCATATGGCCTACAAAAAAGAGTTGAATTAGGTAGAGCTTTAGCTTTAGAGCCAGAATTATTATTACTTGATGAGCCAATGGCCGGTATGAATGTGGAAGAGAAAGAGGATATGTGTCGTTTTATTTTAGATGTAAACGAACAGTTTGGAACAACTATAGTTTTAATAGAGCATGATATGGGAGTTGTAATGGATATATCTGACAGGGTAGCAGTTCTTGATTATGGCATTAAGATTGCTGATGGCACGCCTGACGAGGTCCGTTCTGAGCAAAAAGTAATTGATGCATATTTAGGAGCAGGATGATGGATTGGTGGTTTTTTATAGAAGTTTTTGTNGGTGGTTTGTTATCTGGTGTTATGTACTCTTTAGTAGCTTTAGGNTTTGTTTTAATATTTAAAGCTTCGGGAGTTTTTAACTTTGCTCAAGGTGCTATGGTTTTATTTGCTGCTTTAACTTTTGTTCGCTTATTAGAGATGGGTGTTCCTGTTTTGGTCACTATGGCTATTACTATTGGAGTAATGATATTATTAGCTATATTTATTGAAAGAGTGATGTTGCGTCCGCTAGTTAATCAAGATTTAATTATTCTTTTTATGGCCACAATTGGTCTAAATTATTTTATTGAAGGTTTTGCTCAATTAATTTGGGGATCACATGTTGGTGTTTTAGATTTAGGTATCGACCAGTACGCTGCTTTTGAAGTAGGAACTGCATTAATTAATAAATTTGATGTTTGGGCAGCTCTAATAGCTGGTGGTTTAGTATTAGTTTTGTCATTATTTTTCAGATACACTGTTATAGGCAGAGCTTTAAGAGCAGTAGCAGATGATCATCAGGCAGCACTATCTGTAGGAATACCTTTAAGTACGATATGGATTTATGTATGGTCGACTGCTGGACTAGTTGCACTTGTAGCGGGAGTTGTATGGGGCTCTAAGTTAGGAGTTCAATTTGCTATTTCTACGGTGGCATTGAAAGCAATTCCTGTTCTTATTATAGGCGGCTTTACTTCTGTGCCAGGAGCAATTGTTGGAGGTTTGATAGTTGGTTGTGGAGAAAAATTAGCGGAGGTTTATTTAGGAACTTATATAGGCTATGGGATAGAAAATTGGTTCCCTTACATGCTAGCCTTAGTCGTGTTGATGATAAGACCAGAGGGATTATTTGGTGAAAAAATAATAGAGAGAGTTTAAAATGATATATAGAGAATCAGGACAATTTAAAACTACTTATAAGGCAGATCAGGCAATATTGCCAATATTTCAAGATAAAGTAGCAATGAGCTTATTAATGCTTTTTGCTTTTGTAGTTATTCCATTTATTGCTGATGATTATTGGTTAAGTTCTATATTGATTCCATTTTTAGCTTTATCCTTGGCTGCATTAGGCTTAAATGTTTTGACTGGTTATGCTGGGCAAATTTCATTAGGCACGGCAGCTTTTATGGCTGTTGGTGCTTTTGCCGCATATAATTTGCAGGTAAGGGTGCCAGAGGTTCCTTTTTTAATAGCTTTTATCTGGGGAGGATTATGTTCGGCTAGTATAGGAATTTTATTTGGTTTGCCATCATTGAGAATTAAGGGGTTTTACCTTGCTGTTGCTACCTTAGCAGCACAATTTTTTATAGAATGGCTTTTAACCAATTTTGGATGGTTTACTAATTATGATTCTTCAGGAGTAATTACTGCACCACCTATGGGTATCTTTGGTTTTGCTATTGATAATCCACTTAGTAAATATTTATTAGTCTTAACTATAGTAGTTTTATGCGCATTCGCTGTCCGTAATTTAGCTAGATCTGAAATAGGGCGAGCATGGATGGCAGTAAGAGATATGGATATAGCAGCCGAAGCCATAGGAATAAACCTTATGAAAACTAAGTTGATAGCTTTCGGCGTTTCTTCATTTTTATGTGGTCTAGCGGGTGCATTGTGGGCATATATTGTTTTAGGAACAGTTGAGCCTCAGGCCTTTGATATTATGAGATCTTTTGAAATATTATTTATGGTAGTAATTGGTGGATTAGGTTCTGTTTCAGGTGCCTTCTTAGGAGCTGGTTTTATGATTCTACTTCCCATTTTATTAAATAATTTAGGGTCTATAATTACTGGTTCGGCGATATCTACAGAAACTATTGCGCACATAGAATTTATGATATTTGGTGCATTTATAATATTTTTTCTAATTGTTGAGCCAAATGGTTTAGCAAGGTTATGGCAAATAGCAAAAGAAAAGCTTAGGTTGTGGCCATTTCCATATTAGTATTAATATAAAATTTTTTAGGGAGGATAATTTATATGTTTAGGTTTTTATCAATTACTACATCATTTATAGTATTTTTATTAGTTAGTGTGTCTTTGGCAGCAGAACATTTTGTTCCTATTACTTCATATAGAACGGGACCATATGGAGTTAATGGCGCGCCGGCTGCAAATGGCTTTGTGGATTATTTAAAAATGATTAACGCACGAGATGGAGGCGTAGGCGGGGTTAAGTTGGCTTGGGAAGAATGTGAAACTGCATATAAGCCTGATCGTTTTATAGAATGTTATGAAAGATTAAAAAATAAAGGTGAAGCAGGAGCTACCGTTTTTCAACCATTAAGTACTGGGTCAACTTATGCGGTATTAGATAGATTAGCTGTTGATAAAATTCCCCTTATAACTATGGGTTATGGAAGAACTGATGCTTCAGATGGTAGGGTTTTTCCTTGGGTTTTTCCTTTGATGGTTAATTATTGGTCATTATCTACTGCTAAGATTAAATATATAGCTGAATTAGAAGGCGGCTTAGACAAGTTAAAAGGTTTAAAAATTGCTAATGTATACCATGATTCTGCTTATGGAAAAGAGACGGGCCCAATTTTGGCCAAACAAGCCGAGCTCTATGGNTTTGATTTAAAAGGTTTTCCTGTTGCACATCCAGGAATAGACCAAAAGGCTACTTGGTTAAATGTAAGAAGGTATAAACCAGATTATGTAGTTTTGAGGGGTTGGGGAGTAATGAGTCAGACGTCTATAAAAGAAGCAATGAGAGCTAGAATAGATGCTACTAAAATGGTTGGTGTTGTATGGTCTTGCTCTGAACAAGATACTATTCCACCTGGAAAAGCGGCAATTGGTTATTCATGTGCTTCTATGATAAACCCTGGCACACATTATAAAGTTTTTCAGGACATTATAAAATACGTACATGATGAAGGTAATGCTACAGGACCATTAGAGGAAATGGCAAACCAACAAATGTATAGAGTGGGTGTGTTGATGGGAGTTGTGACTGTAGAGTCTATTGCTAAAGCTACAGAGAAATATGGCAATAAGCCTATGTCTGGAGAGCAAGTTAGGTGGGGAATTGAGAATTTGGACTTAACTGATGAAAGATTAGAAAAAATGGGAATTAAAGGTTTTATACCTAATTTTAAGGTAACATGTGCAGATCATGAAGGTGGTGCTCCTGTTAAATTTCAAAGATGGAATGGTAAAGCATTTGAGCCAGCTTCGGACTGGATTAGTACAGACCAAAGTCTGGTTAGGCCAATGATAGAAGCTTCAGCTTCTAAATATGCTAAAGAAAAAGGTTTATCTGCTGCCTGTAATTAGAGAGGAATATTAGTGACTCAGGATACAATAAAAAATACTAGCTCTAGTGACACAATGATGCTTCAGCTGAATAACGTTGAAGTTATTTATGATCATGTAATTCTTGTTTTAAAGGGGGTTTCGTTTCATGTTCCAGAGGGATCAATTGTTGCTCTTTTGGGAGCAAATGGTGCAGGTAAATCAACTACTTTAAAGTCTGTTTCTAATTTATTGAAGGCTGAAAGAGGAGAAGTTACTAAGGGTTCCATAGAATATTTAGGAGAGAGAGTCGATAGGTTGAGTTGTAATGACTTAGTGAAGAGAGGCGTTATACAAGTTATGGAAGGAAGACACTGTTTTGAACATTTATCTGTTGAAGAAAATTTATTAACAGGTGCTTATACTTCAAAAAAGTCTAGGTCTGAAATTGCTCAACAATTAGAAAAAACATACCATTATTTTCCCCGTTTGAAGGCACGAAGAAAAACATCCGCTGGATATACTTCAGGAGGAGAACAGCAAATGGTGGCAATAGGCAGAGCATTGATGGCAAACCCTAAAATGATTTTACTCGATGAGCCTTCTATGGGTCTTGCGCCACAACTAGTTGAAGAAATATTTTCTATAGTTAAAGATTTAAATAATAAAGAGATGGTTAGTTTCTTATTAGCTGAACAAAATACTACTGTTGCATTAAAAACTGCTGATTTTGGTTATATTTTAGAAAACGGAAGGGTCGTAATGGAGGGAACAGCTAAAGAACTTTCCTCTAACGAAGATGTTAAAGAGTTTTATTTAGGTTTAAGCGATAAAGGAAGAAAAAGCTTTAAAGACACAAAACATTACAGAAGAAGGAAACGTTGGCTCACCTAATATAAACAATGATAACATAAGTTTATAAAGCTAAAATTTGGGAGGTTTTAGTTGTTTAATATAATCATTGATTACATAAAAATATGTATTTTGCTATTTGCATTTATGTTTATTCTAAATGCTGCTTATTCTCAAAGCCCAACTATGCTATCGAAATCTAAAAGTGAGGAAAAAGTTTTAGAAGATATTAATACTGACTCCTGGATATTACCGCAATATTTTACTGAAGATAAAAAAGAAGAAATAGCTGAATATGTTTTACCTGAAAATGCGATATTTGGTAATACTATAGAAAACTCTAATGCTCCCCCATTAATAGAAATAATTAAAGATAAAAAAATAGTAGGTTACGCATTTGAAACTTTTGATTGGGTACAAGGTTTAGGCTATTCTAGAAAACCATATCATATTATTGCAGGAGTTAATCTACAAGGTATCATCACTGGCGTGAGATTAATGTGGCATACAGAGCCTATAGCTATATTAGGAAGAACAGATGAAGACTTACATGATTTTTTGCTTCAATTACAGGGAATCAACATTAATAAAGGTATTAGCGTAGTTTTAGGTTTATCTGATTCTGTCTTAGAGGGAGAAACTGTAGCGATGAGGGGGACAGCTGGAGATACATCACAACTTCAACCTGTAGATGGGATCTCTAGAACTACTACTACTTCTTTATTATTGAATGATGCAGTTATGAGAGCAGCAAGAAAAGTTGCCAGACATAAAAATATAATTTTAGATGATAGAGATCTAGGAACTATTTTAAATTTAGAAGTATTTAACAAACAAGAATGGAGTCAGCTGTTAGAAAATGGCTCTGTAAGCAATCTCAAAGTAACAAACGGAGATATTGTAAAACAATTTGAAACAGTTGAAAGTTTTAAAGCTCCAAGGTCTGCACGATTATCTAAAGAAGATAAGATTTGGACACAAACTTATATGGCAATAGTAAGCCCAGAAGGAATAGGAGCAAATATTTTAGGTAGGCGATGGTATGATCAATATGTTGTATCCGGAAGAAACGTTGACGACTTAGTAATATGGGTTGGTTTTCTGGGCCCTGCCTCATTTTATGAAAAAAGTAAATCCTATGAATTAGATATGCCATATAGAAATTTACAAATAACTCAAGATGGTAAAGTGTTTAAATTAACTCCAAAAATGTATAAACCTCTCCCATTTCATCATGCTAGTAATGCTCCTGATCTTATTGAACAGGGTTTATTTTATTTTTCTAAAGTGCAGGATTTAGATCCAACCAAAAAAATGCAATTACATTATTTAGTTAAGGCAGATAAAGAAGAAAGTTATAAGGATAATAATACTATCAAATTTATAATGAATTATAAAATTCCTGATCAATATATAAACCAAAATGTAAATCTTAATATTAGGGATGATAAATATAATTGGCAGGAGACATGGTATAATAAATCGTCCACTGTCTTTTTATCAATATTAACATTAATATCTGCGGCGGTATTATTAATCTTTAAAGACTTTTATACAAAATATCGCAATATCCATAAATTTGTTAGAGTTTTATTTTTATCATGGGTATTAGTCTGGCTTGGCTGGACAGTAGGTGGTCAAATAAGCATTATTCATTTAGCAGCTTTTATACAAGCTATTTTTGATGGTAAAGGGTTTAGCACTTTTATGGCAGAACCAGCTATTGTAATAATTGGGATTGGAACAGTTATTACAATGCCAATATGGGGAAGAGCTCTATTTTGTGGCTGGCTTTGCCCTTTTGGAGCTCTTCAAGAGTTGTTAAATAAATTTGCTTTATTTATAGGAATCAAACAAAAGCGAATAAGTGAAAAAAATGATAAATTTATGAAAAAAATAAAATATGTTGTATTACTTATGCTTGGAATCGTTTTTATATATTCTTTTGATTTGGGTTTAAGTGCTAGTTCTATAGAACCTTTTAAAACTGCTATTACATTTAGNTTTAANGCACCATTAATGGCTATATTTTGGGTAGGTATACTTTTAATAANTGGCTTGTTTATAGAAAGAGCTTATTGCAGAATTTTATGTCCTTTAGGAGCATCTTTAGCTATATTNGGAAAAGTCAGAATGTTTAATTTTTTACATAGAAGAATAGAATGTGGAAATCCCTGTAAGGCATGTAATATTGAGTGTCCTACTCAAGCTATAAAATTAGATGGAAAGATAGATATGAATGAATGTTTTCAATGTTTAGACTGTCAAGTTATGTACTTTGATAAACACAAATGNCCTCCTTTAGTAGCTAAGTATAAAAATACAAAAACTAGACAAAGTTACTAATAATACCTATTTATAGTTTATCATNGAGGGATCTAAATATGATAGAAGAGAAAAATAGGGTTGATCAAAATAAATATATTTCTATTTTAAAAGAAGTTGACCTTCGTCCTACTAAGCAGAGAGTAATGTTGATTTCAAATATTTTTAAGTATGGAAATAGNCATATTAATGCTGAGAAACTTCACAAAGAAATTTTAAATATTGGAGAAAAAGTCTCTTTAGCTACGGTTTATAATACTCTTAATCATTTGACTGACGCAGGTCTATTAAGGCAAGTTAAGGTTAATGCTAGTCAAAATTATTTTGATACTAATATTCAAGCCCATCACCATTTTTTTGATGAATCTAATAAATCTTTAATTGATATTTCTTACAATGAGATAAAATTAAAGGAAATACCCAAGCCACCAGCAAATAAAAAAATCTCTGATGTAGAAATAATAATTTCAATAAAAAATAAATAAATAATTAATATATTGATAGTAAAATTATCTTTAATATAAAAATTAAATAGTTTAGAATAATTCTAAACTATTTAAATCCATTTTAGGATATTCATAGTATATTAGATATAGTTAATTTATGACAAAGGAGGTACAAATGTCATTATCAGAATCAAAAACANTAGAAAATTTAAAAGCAGCTTTTGCAGGNGANTCGCAAGCTAANAGACGTTATTTATATTTTGCATCTAAAGCCGATGTTGAGGGNTTTAATGATGCATCTACAGTATTNAGNTCTACAGCTGAGGGNGAGACGGGCCANGCTTTCGGCCACNTAGAGTTTATGGCAGATGTAGGNGATCCTGCTACAGGAGANCCTATTGGAGATACAGCGTCAAACCTGAAATCAGCAATTGCAGGAGAGACTCATGAATATACAGANATGTATCCTGGTATGGCCAGNACNGCTAGAGAAGANGGCTTTGATGAAATNGCAGATTGGTTTGAAACTTTAGCCAAAGCTGAAAGAAGTCATGCCGGAAGATTCCAAAAGGCATTAGACACTTTAAGTGATTAATTAAGTAAGAGCGTCTTTAAATTTACAGGCGCTCTTAATTTCTATATGGGAAAAACAAATGAGTAATGGCGAAGGTGGCCTAAGAGCACCGGTGCGTGATATAGTAGCGTGGCAAGATGAAGATTACTGGGATGAAGAGAAGTTAGATGAAGAAACGCGGAGGCAATTTGATGTTTGTCACGGATGCAGAAGATGTTTCAATTTATGTGATAGTTTCCCTAAATTATTTGATCTTATAGATGAAAGTGAAACTTACGAATTAGATTCTGTTAAGAGTGAAGATTTCAAACCAATTGTTGATGCATGTACCATGTGTGATATGTGTTTTATGGTTACTTGTCCATATGTACCTCCTCATGAATTTGCCATTGATATTCCTAAGTTAATGTTGAGGCATAGAGCAAAAGATTTCAGAAAAGGTAAGGTTGGTTTCAAGGAAAAGCAAATTTCAAAAATAGACAGAAATGGTAAATTAGGTCAAAAAACTAGGGTAGTTTCAAATTCGATTGTTTCATTAAAGAACAAACCTGCCCGTTACGTATTGGAAAAAGCTTTGAACATTAGTAAAGAGGCTAAATTACCCAAATTTGCAAAACCATTTAAAGAAACTTTTCCAATAAATACAGAAGCACCATCTTTTGGTAAAAAAGCTATTTTATTTTCTACCTGTTATGGAAGTTATCATAATACGGAAATAATTGCCTCAGCCTATAAAGTTTTAAGACATAATGGTATAGATGTTTCTTTATTTTACGATGGGTGTTGTGGAATGCCGCAGTTAGAGCAAGGTAATATAGAGAAAGTTATGGATCAAGCTAAGAATATTTCTAGTAAAATAGTGCCTTTACTTTCAGAAGGGGTTCCTGTGATAGCTCCTATTCCTAGCTGCGCTTTAATGTTTAAAACTGAATGGCCCCTTCTCCTTCCTAATAATAAGAATGTTTTAACATTGTCTAAAAATACAATGGATATTGATGAGTATATGATTCAAATTTCCGAAACTGAAGGTTTAGCTGATGGCCTAGTAGCTTTAGAGGGCGATATTACAGTTCATATGGCTTGTCATAGTAGAGCACAAAATATAGGACCTAAATCTGCTCAAATGTTAAGACTAATTCCTAATACAAAAGTAAATATAATTGAGAGGTGTTCTGGACATGGAGGCTCATGGGGAGTGAAAAAAGAAAATTTTGATACAGCTTTAAAAGTAGGAAAAAATTCTGCTAAGAGTATCATGAAGTATGATACTAAGTATTTCGCTTCCACTTGTCCTTTAGCTGGAGACCACTTAGTACAAATATCAGAGAAGGAAAAAAATAAAGATCTGAAGGAATTAAAGGAGCCTTCTCATCCAATTGAATTAATTGCCTTAGCTTATAATTTTAACAATAAATAGAGGAAAGTATGAATAAAAGAATGATTAGTCTTGATGATATTATTTCTAATGAAGAATACGGTAACATTAGAAGCTCTAAAAGAAAAGAGATGATAGAGCTGAAAAAATTTAGAAGGCTAGATATTGGGCCTGTAGCTAGCCTATATTTTGAAAGTAAAGAGACAATGATATATCAAATTCAAGAAATGGCTTTTGTAGAAAAAATTACTAGAGAAGAGTTACATGAAGAACTTCTTTCTTATAACCCGTTAGTACCTAATGGAAGAGAGCTAACAGCTACTATGATGATTGAAATAGATGACCCTTTAAGGAGAAAAAACTTTTTATCTCGATTGGGTGGAGTTGAAGAAAAAGTTAAAATTATTATAGGAGAAAATGAAATTTACGCAGACTATGAAAAAGATGTAGACAGAACTACTAGTGAAGGTAAAGCAAGTGCTGTTCATTTTTTACATTTTAAATTTACTGATCAATTAGTAGAAGCATTTAAAAATATAAACAATATTATACAAATTGGTATTGATCATGAGGCGTATGGACATTTAAGTATAGTATCAGACAGAGTAAGATATGAGCTAGCAAAAGAATTTATTTAACCGAAGAGGTATAAAAGCCCCATATATTATCTATTTTTACATATCCTTTAACTTTATCTTTTTTTGATTCTACCTTACACCAGTTATTTTTACAGTAGTAGATATTTAAAATTGAATTTTCGGAGACATTAGCGACAATATTCGAATCTGTACTATCTTTTCTGTAAATAATATCTTTTTTCTTAAATATTATAGTTTTTTCTTTGCTGGATAACAATTTACTCCACATCCATCCTATAGAGCCATCTGGAGTTTCAATCTCATACCACTGTTCAAATTTTTTTAATATTTTTACAGGTAATCCAACTTTTTTAAAATTCCATAATATTTCAAACCTTTTTCCAGGACCAATCCTCATATTTGCATTATTACTTTTAATAGATTTAAATTCATAATTATGTTTTTCTAGCTCTTCTGAAAATGAATCATTAGATAATATAAAAATGAATAAAAAATTAATTGCCAAAACTTTAAATTTTATATGATAAAAGTTCGTAATAAAATTTTGCAAAGTTAAATACTCCTATATAGTATAATTATATTATTTTTGATTAAAATCTAGTTGAAAATATCCTATTTATTTTAATGAGGATAACATATGCCTAGTAAGCCTCTAGTAATAGTAACAAGACGACTTCCTGAATTAGTCGAAGCTCGTATGATGGAATTATTTAATACTCGACTGAGTAACAGTGATAGTCCCTTAGATAAGGAAGCGTTAATTGAAGCTGTAAAAGAAGCTGATATATTAGTTCCAACTGTAACAGATAAAATAGACAGTGAAATAATTAATAAATCATCTAGTAAACTTAAATTAATAGCTAATTTTGGCAATGGTATTGACCATATTGATATAGATGCTGCTTTAAAAAAGAAAATAATTGTTACTAATACTCCTGGAGTTTTAACAGAGGATACTGCGGATATGGTTATGAGTTTATTATTGGCAGTACCAAGAAAGATTATTGAAGGTGAAAAATTAATTAGATCTGGGTCGTGGCGCGGTTGGAGCCCAACCCATATGATGGGAAGGAGGATATGGGGAAAAAGGTTAGGCATTATTGGAATGGGTTCTATTGGCCAAGCTTTAGCAAGAAGAGCAAAAGGTTTTGGTTTAAATATTCATTATCATAATCGAAATAGGCTACCTGAAGTTATTGAGGATTCTCTAGATGCAACCTTTTGGGAAGACTTAGATCAAATGTTACCTAAAATGGATATTTTATCAGTTAACTGTCCAAGTACTCCAGAAACATATCATTTATTATCTAGAGAAAGATTATCTAATCTTCAGGCTCATGCTTATATAATTAATACTTCTAGAGGTAAAGTCATAGATGAAGCAGCATTAGCAGATTTGTTATCTCAATCAAAAATTGCTGGAGCTGGATTAGACGTATTTGAAAGAGAGCCTTCGGTCAGTAAGGTTTTATTGGGTGCCCCAAACACAGTTCTTTTACCTCACATGGGATCCGCAACGGTTGAAGCTAGAATAGAGATGGGAGAAAAAGTAATTATAAATATACAAACATTATTAAATGGCCATAGGCCCCCCGATAGAATTTTAAATGATTAAATAAATATAATTTGGTCTCTAGAATTTTTTGGACTCAGTATTGAAGTTAATCCAGATATATTAAAGTTAATATCTTTTCTTAAATCAGATTCTTTTAATTTATTTTCAGCTAATGCTCCTGAGCAAACAGCTATTTTTGTTTTAAGTTCAATAAGGGTATTAAACAATTCATCAGAATTAGAATAGTTCAAAATAGAATTATTACTTTCATTTAAAAAACTAAATATACTTTTTCCAGTTAAAAATAGTTCAGTAGGTCTTTCTAATGCTGCAGCAGTAGCTAACATTCCTAGTGCATAATTTATTTTTTCCTTTTCTTCTGAAAAAAGAATTATAATTAATTTATTCTTCATCTATAATCTTTATGATTTGTGATAGAAGTAATTGTAGGTTTTGAGCCGCATAACTTACAATTATTATCTTTATTAATTTTAACTTTTCGCATTTCTGAGCTTAGTGTATCAAATATTACAAGATAATTATTTAAGCTATGTCCAATTCCTAAAATTTCTTTTAAAACCTCTATGGCTTGAATAGAACCTATGCTTCCTGCTAGTGCCCCGAAAACTCCTGCCTCACCGCATGAAGCTATTAAGCCTTTTGGAGGAGGTTCTGGCCATAAACATCTGTAACAACAGTTTGAACCCTTATGAGCAGAATAACTTGAAATTTGTCCTTCAAACCTTAAAATTGCTGCTGATACAAGAGTTTTATTTTTCAAATAACATACATCATTAGCTAAAAACCTTGTTCCAAAATTATCACTTCCATCTGCAACAATATCGAACTTAGATACTATATCTTCAGCATTTTTAAATGAGAACCTTTCTTTGTATGTTATTACATTAACATTTGGATTAATATCTAAAATAGCTTTTTTAGCACTATCTGTTTTATGGATTTTTATATTATCATTTGTATGAATTATTTGTCTTTGTAGGTTAGATAATTCAACTTTATCATCATCTATAATGCCAATTGTTCCAACACCAGCTGCAGCTAAATAAAGTAGTAATGGAGAACCAAGCCCTCCTGCTCCGATCACTAAAACTTTAGAATTAATTAATTTTCTTTGCCCAATTCCACCAACTTGGGGCAAAGTTATATGTCTTGCATAGCGTTCTATCTCTTCATCTGTAAAACCTAGATCATTCATTATTGTTACCTGTAGACCCAAATCCTCCTGATCCCCTTTCTGTATTATTAAGTAAGCTTACTTTGACTAGATTCATTTTCGTAACTTTACAAATTACCATTTGAGCTATTCTATCTTTAGGGTTTACAATAAATTTATTTTTACTATGGTTTATTAATATTATGCCAATTTCTCCCCTATAATCTGAGTCAATTGTTCCTGGAGAATTCAACACAGTTATTCCATGCTTAATAGCTAAGCCTGACCTTGGCCTGATCTGAACCTCATATTCTACAGGTATTTCTAACTTAAAACCTGAAGGAACTAATATTCTTTCTCCTGGTCCAATACTAATTGGCTCATGGATAGCAGCCATAACATCTAATCCAGCAGAGCCTTTTGTAGCATACTCTGGTAAAACTTTAGGACCATGTTTTAATAATGTAATTTTCACATCCATATTAATTACTTTATATGTTTTCTATTACTTTATTAACTAATTTTTCTGCTACTTCTTTTTTGGAGTATGTGCTCCAATTATCAACATTATTTTTTGTAATAAGTGAAATAGTATTATTATTGCCACCAAAAATTTCTGGGTTTTTTGATATATCGTTTGCTAAAATCCAGTCACAATTCTTTTTACTTAACTTTTCTTTAGCATTTTTAATAAGATTATCTGTTTCTGCAGCGAAACCAATAACTAATTTAGGCCTATTATTTTTTCTATTAGAAATATATTCTAAAATATCAGGGTTTAAAGATAAATTTAGTTTTGGTTTATTCTTATTGTTTTTTTTAATTTTTACATTTGAAGGGTTATCTATTGACCAATCAGATACCGCAGCCGCACATATAGCTACGTCTATTTTATTAATTTTTTTTATCTCTTTATACATATCTTTAGCGGTTTCAATATTAATAGTATTTATATCTTTTGGAATGCTCTCCCTACATGGGCCTAACACAAGCTTTACATTTGCACCTAATTTGTGAAAGGCTTTTGCTATTTCAATACCTTGTTTGCCAGAAGATTTGTTCCCTATATATCTGACTGGATCAATTACTTCATAAGTGGGTCCTGCAGTGACTAGAATATTAAGTTTTATTTTTTTTTTTATTATTGTGGAAGTAATATATTCGTAAATTGTATTTAGGTCTGACATTCTACCATCACCTGTTTCTCCGCAGGCTAAGTCTCCAGAGTCTGGTCCTATAAAATTGAAATTATTATCTTTTAAAAATTTTATATTTTTCTGGGTAATGGGGTTGTTCCACATTTCTACATTCATAGAAGGGGCAAAAAAGATAGGTTTATTTGAAGCTAATAATACAGTGGTTGCTAAATCATTTGAAATACCTGCGGCTGCATGAGCTATTATATTAGCTGATGCAGGAGCAACAAGGATAAGGTCGTTTTCTCGTGATAGACGTATATGCCCCATTTCAGTCTCATCTTTTAAAGAAAAAAGATCTTGGTATACTTTTTCTTCAGAAAGAGCTGCAACTGACAAGGCGGTGACAAACTTTTCCCCTCCTTTAGTTAAAATAACTTGAACTTTAATATTATTTTTTTTTAATATTCTTATTAATTCAAGACTTTTATATGCAGCTATTCCACCTGATATAATAAGAAGTATTTTTAAATTTTTTGCCATAATAAATTATTCTTTTTATTTAATTTTATATAGAAATATATATTAACCTTTTAATTACACAATTTAAACAAAATTAAATCCGACTTGCTGTAAATAGACAAGCAGCCCCATTTGCATACTTCTTTACATTAACAATGAGAAAGCCTTTATTTTCTAGTAATTTGCAAAAATTATCAGGTGAATAAAATGTTTCAATACTTTCACTCAGGTATTTATAAGCCTCTTTATTATTTGCTATTTTTTCTCCTAGAAAAGGAATTATATTTTTTAAATAGTATTCATAAAATTTTTGAAAAGGAGTTATTACTTCTGGAGAAAATTCTAGAATCATTAATTTACCTCCGGGTCTTAAGATTTTATAACAACCTTCTATAGTTTTTTCAATTTCAGCTACATTTCTAATTCCAAAGGCACATGTTACATTATTAAAAGAAAAATCTTTAAAAGGTAGATATGCTGAGTCACCTGCGATCCATTTTATATGATTTTTATAACTTTTAGACAGTGATTTAAGTTTTCCAATTTTTATCATACCGGGAGTTAAGTCCATTACAGTAACATTATTATTTTTAAAACGTTTTAAAATTTCAAATGCAATATCTCCTGTCCCACCTGCAAGGTCTAAAATATTTTGAGAGTCATTTAATAATTGTTCCTTGCTAATTCTTTCTACTAGATCTTTTTTCCATATTCTATGTGCGCCTAGGCTCATGATATCATTCATTTTATCATAATCATTTGATACCTCATCAAATAAATTAGCAATCTTATGCCTTTTTTGTGAGATAGGTATTTTTTTTAACCCATATATTACATTTTTTTCTGTATTATTAGTGTCTTTATTCATTATAGTATGGCTTTCTAAAATAACTTACCGTAATATTAATTTATGCCTGAGTTACCTGAAGTAGAAACCGTTACAACCGGCTTAAATTTTGCAATCAAAAACTTAATTGTAAAAAAAGTCCATGTCAATCGGTATGATTTACGGATTAAAGTATCAAATGAGATTACTTCTGTCCTAAATAATTTAAAAGTTATTGCTGTGAAAAGACGCGCAAAATTCGGAATCATTCATTTTGAAAATGAATATTCTGTAGTTTTTCATTTAGGAATGTCGGGTAGAATAGTTATAGATAGAGAAACATTTACTCCGTTGCAGAAACATGATCATATTGCAATAGAATTATGTAAAAAAAATAATAAAAATTATAAATTAAGGTTTTCATTTCGAGACCCAAGAAGGTTTGGGTTTTTTAATATATATAAGACTCACAGTATCAATTATAATAATTTATTTAAAGCCCTTGGTCCTGAACCATTAGCCGATAATTTTTCTATTGATAATTTTTTTAACAAAATTACTAAAAGCCATTCAAATATAAAGTCGTTATTGTTAAACCAAAATATTATTTCAGGTTTAGGTAATATTTATGTTTGTGAAGCATTATTTTTAGCAGGAATATCTCCTAGAACTAAGGGATATAGTCTTTCTTTAAAGCAGATAGAGAGTCTTTATTATAAAATTAAAGCAGTGCTATTAAAAGCAATTAAAGAGGGAGGTACTTCAATTCAAGATCATAAAAAAGTATCAGGAGAAATAGGCTATTTTCAAAATTATTTATCTGTTTATAATAGAGAAAAAGAAAAATGTTATAATAATTGCNAAGAGCAAATTATAAGATTTAAACAAAATGGAAGGTCAACTTATTATTGTCCAAAATGTCAAAAATAATATTTATATCTATATCTCTTTTCTTTTATAGTAAAAGTTTACTAGCAATGGATTTTCTTGATTGTATTCAAGATATACCTATACATATTAAAATTATTGAAATAAAAGATAGCTGTTTTATCTTTGATTCAGACAAAGGTAAAATAGTNAGTGTGGAAGCTAGCTCCTTACTTAGTAATATGGAGGCTTTAGAATTTTATAAAACTATTTTGATTCAATTTGGTTGGGATTTAAAAAGTGAAAATAACAATGAAGCTATAGTATTCATTAGAGATAATGAGATATTAAAAATTAATGTTAATAAAATTAATAATATATTATTTAGTAGCTTCTTGAGCTTAAAAAATAATTAGGAGAATTGGATGGCTTTTAAACAGCAATATAAAAATATTAAAACTAAAATAATTGAGAAAGTAATTTTAATTACTTTACATCGTCCTGAAGCACTAAATGCGTTAAGTCGAGATTTAATTGATGACTTAAATCATGCCTTAGATAATGCAGAGCAAGATAAGAAGATATCGTTAATTGTATTAACAGGCTCCGCAAAAGCTTTTGCAGCTGGTGCGGATATAAAAGAAATGAATTCTAAAAGCTTTACTGATTTAATAAATGATGATTTTATTAAGCCGTGGGAAAAAATAAGTTTATGTAAAAAACCTACTATAGCGGCCGTTGATGGCTATGCTTTAGGGGGAGGATGTGAGTTAGCTATGATGTGTGATTTATTAATTGCTAATGAGAATACAAAATTTGGTCAGCCTGAAATTAATCTAGGTGTTTTTCCTGCTGCGGGCGGAACACAGCGTCTCCCAAAAGCTATAGGCAAAGCTAAAGCTATGGATATGATATTAAGCGGAAGAATGATGGAAGCTGAAGAAGCAGAAAAATTAGGATTAGTAAGTAGAATTATTTCTTCAGAGAATTTCTTAGAGCAAGTTTTAGAAATAGCAAAAGAAATATCTGAAAAATCTTTACCTGCTTTAATTATGGCTAAAGATGCTATTAATTCTTCATATGATACGTCTTTATCCCAAGGAATAATTTATGAAAGAAGATTATTTCGATCTGCTTTCTCATTAGATGATCAAAAAGAAGGTATGCAAGCTTTTATTGAAAAGAGAAAAGCTAAGTTTAAAAACTCTTAATAAAATTTTTTTCATTTGTTGACCTCTTAGTTAAGATCAGTTATGAGAAGTATCTAAATTGTGAATGAATACCATGTTAAGGAATGATAAATGGCTAATATAGCTTCTGCAAAAAAAAGAATAAGATCAACGAATCGAAAAACGATTGTAAATAAAAATAGAATAAGTAAAATTCGTACTTTTGAAAAAAAAGTAGAGGAAGCAATTACTGAAGGAAATCATGAATCAGCTATGTCTGCTTTAAAGGCAGTACAGCCGGAATTAATGTCTGGAGTTAATAAAGGCGTGATTCATAAAAGCACTATGTCTAGAAAAATTTCTAGATATAATACTCGTATCAAACGATTGAAATAATTTTTTTATTTGCCCATTGCATTGATACATATTCTTGCTATAGTTTTTCTTACACCTATTTCGGTTAATAAACATATTTTAAGGATACAAACATGCTCTCAGGGGATAAGGCAATTGAATTATGGGAGCAAGTAAGACAGAAACTTAAAATTGAAGCTGGAGACACCGTTTTTGATAACTGGCTAGGTTTAATGGTGCTTTCTAGTTTTTCTCATGGAAAAATTGTTATTGCTGTAAGAAGTAAATTTCATAAAGATTGGATAGAACCTAGGTATGGCAATAGAATAAGAACATTGTGGCAAGGGTTTAGTTCAGATATTTACAGTGTAAACCTAATAGTAGACGAAAGCTTAACCGAAAAATCATCAAAAAAAATAGAAGATAGTTCTGCATCAATCTTAAATTTATCTTCGCCCTTAGACCCAAGGTATACTTTTGAGAAATTTGTGGTCGGGCCTTCTAACAATTTTGTGGCTGCAGCAGCAGAAAGAATCGCTGAATCTGATGACGTGACATTTAACCCATTAGTAATATACGGTGGTGTAGGTTTAGGAAAGACTCATCTAATGCATTCTATAGCCTGGAAAATTAGAGAGAGCAATCCTAATCGTCGAGTAGTATATCTGTCTGCTGAAAAATTTATGTATCAGTTTGTTAGAGCATTAAGGCAACAAGACACAATGCTTTTTAAAGAGCAATTTAGGTCAGCAGATGTTCTAATGATAGATGACGTGCAATTTATAGCAGGAAAAAACTCCACCCAAGAAGAATTTTTTCATACCTTTAACGCGTTAGTTGATCAAAACAAGCAAATTATAGTTAGTTCTGATCGTTCTCCTGCAGATTTGGAAGGAATAGAAGAAAGACTTAGGTCTCGTTTAGGTTGGGGTATAGTTGGAGAAATACATCAAACTACTTATGAACTTAGATTAGGAATATTGCAGTCAAAATCAGACGATTTGAAAAATTGTACCATACCAAAAGCTGTAATTGAGTTTTTAGCACATAAAATAACCTCTAATATAAGGGAATTGGAAGGAGCGCTTAAAAGATTAGTTGCTCATTCTCAATTAGTAGGTAGGCCAGTTACTCTCGAAAGCGCAAATGATGTTCTACACGATTTACTTAGAGTTAATAGTAGAAGAATTACAATAGATGCTATACAAAAAAAAGTTGCTGAATATTTTAATATAAGACTAAGTGATATGTCTTCTCCTAGAAGAGCAAGAGCTGTAGCTAGACCCAGACAAATAGCAATGTATCTATCTAAACAATTAACTTCTAAATCTTTGCCAGATATAGGCAGAACATTTGGAGGCAGAGATCATACTACAGTTATGCATGCTGTAAATAGAATAGAAGAACTTAGTATCGAAGACTCATTATTAGCTGATGATATAGAGTTACTTAAAAGAACACTTGATTCATAATATATATTTTTGATAGATACAGGTATTAGTATTTTATTAACTTATAGTTTATATATGCTTGTATACAGCAACCCTATTTTTTTAAACTTATAAACTATATAACTTTATATAAATATAAAAATGGTTTATATTCTATACGTAAGAGAGGTTTAAATATGAAGTTTACTATCGATAAATCGGCACTTCTATCGGCTTTACAACATGTTCACTCTGTAGTTGAAAGAAGAAATACAATTCCAATTTTATCTAATGTTTTAATAGAAGCAAAAGAGGATGGTGTTTATTTAACTGCGACCGATATGGATATTGCTGTAATCGAAAAAATAGACTTAAAAAAATCAGAAGTTATGCAATTAGGAACAATAACCACTTCTGCTCAAATGTTATATGATATAGTAAGAAAATTACCTGATAATATTTCAGTAGAGTTGCTATCTGAGAAAAATGATAGATTAGGTATCAAAGCTTCTACTTCCTCTTTCGCTTTAAATTGTTTACCTTCAGAAGAATTTCCATCTATAGCTCAAGAAGAATTCAACCATTCTTTTAATATAGATGCCAGCGAAATGATAAGATTGATAGATAAAACATCTTTTGCAATGTCACTGGAAGAAACCAGATATTATTTAAATGGTATTTACTTACACGCAGTTAAAGATTCAACAAATGATAAATTGAGAACTGTATCTACAGATGGACATCGACTTTCTAGGGTAGATATGAATATGCCAGAGGGAGTTCAAGAAATACCTGGAGTAATAATTCCAAGAAAAACAATTATGGAAATAAGAAAATTATTAGAGGATCATACAGATAATATAAATCTGTCATTAAGTGATAATAAAATCCAAATATCTTTTAGTAATGTTATTTTAACATCTAAATTATTAGATGGAACTTTTCCTGATTATTCTAGAGTAATACCAGAACAAAATGACAAAACTATAACTATTTCAAATCAATTGCTTTCTGAAGCTGTTGATAGAGTTTCAACAGTATCAACTGATAAAACTAGAGCTATAAAAATTAATATTAATAAGGGAAATTTAGTTATCTCTGCAACTAACCCAGATAAAGGAAGTGCAAGTGAAAGTTTAGAAGTTAAATATGATGGAGAAGAAGTCGAAATAGGTTTTAATTCTAAATATGTATTAGATGTTGCTCGTCAAATTAAAGGTAAAGATATTATTATAAAGCTTTCTGACTCTGTTTCCCCAACCTTAGTTTATGATAAAGAAGATGAAGACGTATTATTTGTTTTAATGCCAATGAGAGTTTAAGTGTCATTGTCTGACCTAGGGGATGTAAATTTAAATCAACTAGAAAATTATTCAAAAGACATTGATAGTAATTATATTTCCTCTTTAAAATTATCAAATTATAGAAACTATAAATCTTATAAGGCCAGTTTTGATAAATACCCTATAGCTTTTATAGGTAAAAATGGAGTAGGTAAAACCAATATATTAGAATCAATTTCTCTAATGCAACCTGGAAGAGGAATTAGGTCTGTTAAACTAGAAGAAATGTCCTATAAACATAGTGGTAATTTTGGCATAAACATTAATTTAATAAAAAACAAAGAGAGCTTTAAAATAGGAAGTTCTTTGGACTTAGGAGTAAGTAGATTAAGAAAAGTTAAAGTGGATGGGAAATACATCTCACCCTTACTTCTTACAGAGTATTTAGCTGTAATTTCATTAACACCTCTTATGGACAAAATTTTTATAGAAGGGGCTACAAATAGAAGAAGGTTTTTTGATAAAATTTCTTGGATTTTTATTAGTTCACATGCCCAAAATATTAGACTGTACGAAAAATCTATTAAAGAAAGAAATAACCTTTTAAAAGAGAATTCTAATGATACAGTTTGGTTTAATAATATAGAAAAACAAATTGTTAAATACGGCACTCAAATTATTATTGATAGGTTAAAAGTTCTAAATATTTTAAATACACATATAAATGATAGTAATGTTAATTTTCCAAAAGCAAGTATGACTTTTATTGGAGAAATAGAAAATATTTTTAGTGAAAATTCAGATTTAGATATTTTTAGAGATATCTTTTCAAAAACTCTATATGAAAAACGAAAACAGGATATTTATAGAGGGATTACAAGCATTGGTCCACATAAAGTAGATTTATTAGTGAGTTATAAAGAAAAAGATATGAAAGCAAGTTTATGTTCTACAGGAGAGCAAAAATCTTTATTAATTTCTATAATTTTAGCAGTTGCTAAATCTTATAAAAAATATACTCATTTATCTCCTATTTTATTGCTAGATGAAGTTTTTTCCCACTTGGATAATGATAAAAAACAAAGTTTAACCAAGGAGATAGAAGACCTGAAATCACAAGCATTTATGACAGGAATAGATGAGAGCGATTTTGTGACTTTTAATAAAGATTCATGTATAATTAATCTGGATAATTCAACCAATAGGAGTTTAAATGAGTACTGATAATAGTATTGAAGAAAATATTAAGTATGATGAAGATTCTATTAAGGTTCTTAAGGGATTAGATGCGGTTCGTAAGAGGCCAGGAATGTATATTGGAGATACAGATGACGGTACAGGCCTTCATCATATGGTTTTTGAAGTAGTAGATAATTCTATCGATGAAGCGCTAGCTGGACATTGTGATCAGATAGATATAGTTATGCATTCTGATAATTCTATTTCAGTAGAAGATAATGGAAGAGGTATTCCTACTGGTATTCATCCTGAAGAGGGCGTTTCGGCTGCTGAAGTTATTATGACTAAGCTCCATGCTGGAGGTAAGTTTGATGAAAATAGCTATAAAGTATCGGGTGGTTTACATGGTGTAGGTATAAGTGTAGTGAATGCTTTATCAGAAAAGTTAGAATTAACTATATATAGAAATAGTAAGAAGTTTTTTATGACTTTTATAAAGGGCGATGCTGAAAACCCGCTAAAAGAAATTGGTTCTACAGATAATAAAACTGGAACTTATGTTAAATTCTATCCATCAGAAAATGTCTTTGCCTCCATAGAATTTGATTTTTCTATTCTAGAGAAACGCCTTAGAGAATTAGCATTTTTAAATTCAAATTTAAAAATAAACATATTAGATAATAGAAATACGGAACCTAAAAGTGTTGAGCTTTATTATGAAGGTGGAGTTAAATCCTTTGTTGAGTATTTAGATAGGTCTAAAGCTTCAATTCAAGAAAGTATTATTTATTTGAAAGGGGAAAAGAGTGACATAGAAGTGGAATTAGCTTTAAATTGGAATGATAGCTATTATGAGAATGTTTTATGTTTTACAAATAATATACCACAGAGAGACGGAGGAGCACACTTAGCAGGTTTTAGAGCCGCTTTAACAAGATCTATTTCTAAATATGTCCAAGCAAATCCTATTGGCAAAAAAAATAAAGTAAATCTAAGTGGTGAAGACATGAGAGAGGGAATTACTGCAGTTTTATCTGTTAAAGTTCCTGATCCAAAATTTTCTTCACAAACAAAAGATAAATTAGTTTCGTCTGAAGTTAGACCTGTAGTAGAGGGTCTAGTAGGAGAAAATTTAACTGCATGGTTGGAAGAAAATCCTGCCGAAGCAAAAATTATTATTCAGAAAATTATAGATGCTTCTTCAGCTAGAGAAGCCGCGAGAAAAGCAAGAGAATTATCTAGAAGAAAGGGCGCCTTAGAATTTGCTAGTCTTCCTGGAAAGTTAGCTGATTGTCAAGAGAGAGACCCTGAAAAATCTGAATTATTTTTAGTAGAAGGAGATTCAGCAGGAGGCTCTGCCAAACAGGGCAGATCAAGAGAAACACAAGCAGTTTTGCCATTAAGAGGAAAAATATTAAATGTTGAAAGAGCTGGAAGAGCAAGAGTACTAGGCTCTAATGAAATAGGTATAATGATTTCGGCCTTAGGTACAGGTATTCATGATGATTTCAATATTGAAAAATTGAGATATAATAAAATAATAATTATGACAGATGCGGATGTGGATGGTTCTCATATTAGAACCTTAATTTTAACTTTTTTCTATAGACATATGAAAGAGCTTTTAGAAGCAGGGCATTTATATATAGCTCAACCACCTTTATTTAAGGTAAAAAAAGGGTCTAGTGAAGTTTATCTTAAAGATGAAGATACCTTAGATAATTATTTAGTTGATCAACTTGTTGTTGATACAGTTTTATCTAATAATTCTGGAGAGAATAGAACTTCTTCAGATCTAAAATCTCTAATACTTTCAGCAAAAAAACAATATTATTCTATAAAAGCTCTTTCTAAGTCTATTAATATCAATTTGGTAGAGCGTATGGCTATAAGTGGAGCATTAGATGTTAATTTATTAGATGATAATGAAAAAGCTCAAGTAGTAGCAGAATTTGTATCTAAGTCATTAAATAAATTTGCTGTTACAGGTGAAGATGGATGGGAAGGTAAATATATTGAAGAAGAAAAAAAATATATTTTTACACATGATAGAAGAGGAGTTATCTCAGAATATATAATAGATAAGACTATTTTAAATTCATCTGATGCAAGAAAGTTAGAAAAAGATGCTGCTGAACTTCAAGAAACTTATTTTTCTGGTGCTACACTTATAAAAGGAGATGATTCCTTTCACATAATTGGACCTTCTGACTTGTACCAAACTTCTATAGATATAGGAAGAAAAGGTCTTGGAATTCAACGATATAAAGGTTTAGGAGAGATGAATCCTGACCAATTATGGGAAACCACTTTGGATCCTGATGCAAGAACAATATTAAAAGTTAGTATAGATGATGCTGTTGAAGCAGATAACGTTTTTGCTACCTTAATGGGAGAAGAGGTAGAGCCTAGGAGGAATTTCATACAAGAACGAGCTTTAGAGGCTGAAAATATTGATATATAGGATTTAAAAATTTTAATTTTAAGACGATTTATATATAATTTATTATTTTTTTCTATAATTATATTTTTTATAATTACATTCTATTGCTGGATCACTTTACCAGACCTTCAGACTATTTCTAAAAACTCTAGGAACCCATCTGCAGTAGTTAATGCAAGTAATGGAGAACGTATTGCAGTTTATGGAGAAATGTACTCAAAATTTATTGAATATGAGGAAATATCTCCAAATTTAATAAAGGCTGTAATAGCTATGGAAGATAACAGATTTTATTCTCATTATGGAATAGATATTAGAGCAATTTTAAGAGCATTATATGTAAATGTTACTAATTTAAGTTATAAACAAGGCGGTTCTACTATTACTCAGCAATTAGCTAAAATAACATTTTTAAATTCAGAAAAAAGTATTTTAAGAAAGATAAAAGAATTATTCATTACTATTAAACTAGAAATTTTATTAGAAAAAGAGGAAATTCTCTCCTTGTACTTGAATAGAGCTTATTTTGGTTCTGGTAATTATGGTGTAAAGTCTGCTTCAAATAGTTATTTTTATAAGAATCCTAAAGACCTTAACATTTATGAGTCAGCTATACTGGTATCTGCTTTAAAGGCCCCGACAAGACTAAATATGATAGCTTCTCCAATATCTACCAAAAAAAGAGCACTTTTAGTTTTAAATAAAATGCTTAATCTTGATTTTATATCAGAATTAGAATTTAATAGAGAGTTTAAAAACTTAAATGAATTTAAAATAAAAAAATATTTATCAGTTGAATCGCGTTATTTTTCAGATTGGGTCTTAAGAAGAACTTCAAAAAATTATAATAATATTTCTGATATCACAATAAAATCTACTTTAGATGTGAACATACAAAATATAACAGAAAAAGCAGTCTTAAAAATATTAAAAGATAGAGATGATTTAGAAGTAGCAGTAATAGTTATGGATACTTCAGGTGCTATAAGAGCAATGTTAGGAGGTAGGTCTTATTCTAGTAGTCAGTTTAATAGAGCAACTCAAGCTCTGAGACAAACTGGTTCAGTTTTTAAGTTATTTACTTATTTAACAGCTATAGATTTAGGTTTTGATCACTTAGATCAAATAGAAGATTCACCATTAGAATTAAACGGATGGAAGCCAAAAAATTACAATAAAAAATATAAAGGTTCTATAACATTAGAGGAATCTTTTGCTATTTCTTCTAATGTAGCTGCCGTAAGAATACAAGAAATAGTTGGTAGAGAAAGCATCATTAAATGGGTAAAAAAACTAGGAGTATCTTCTAAATTAAAACCCGAAAGGTCATTATCGTTAGGGACACAAAGTATTTCTTTAATAGAAATGACAAACGCATTTGCAGCAATTTCTTCAGGAGGAGTAGTACCATTTATCTACGGAGTAGAAGAAATTACAGACAGAAATAATGATTTAATATATAGAAGAAAAAACTCTGAAAGAACTCCATCTATAAATAAATCTGTAATTGACAATATGCAAATTTTATTAAAGTCTTCAATGGATAAGGGGACTTCAGTTAATGCAAAATTACTTTATCTAGATAATAAAAATATATTATATGGTGGTAAGACTGGAACAACTCAAGATTCTAAAGATGCTTGGTTTATAGGCTATTTAAATAATATAGTAATAGGAATATGGGTAGGAAAAGATGATAATACAAAAGTTGAAAACCTTTCTGGAGGTAACCAAGCAGCAAAATTATATAGAGAGATTACAAAATATTGGCTAGAATTATAAATAATAGAGAGGTTTTTTATGAAAAATATTCTTTCACCATTTCATCTTGCATTTCCTGTTAAAGATTTATTAGAAACTAAAGGTTTTTACACTGATATTTTAGGTTGCTCTCTAGGAAGGACAAATGAAAAATGGATAGACTTTAATTTTTTAGGACATCAAATTACTGCTCATTTATCTCCAGAATCATTTTCTTTAGAAGATATTGCTAATACTGTAGATGGAAAGAATGTTCCAGTTCGACATTTTGGTTTGATATTAGATTGGGAAGATTGGCATACAATTAAGGATAGATTAATAAAACAAAAAGTAACTTTCATTATTGACCCGTATATTCGTTTTAAGGGTCAAAAAGGGGAACAAGCCACACTATTTATTGCCGACCCTTCATTGAATGGAATAGAATTAAAATCTTTTAAAGACAAAAAGATGATTTTTTCTGCATAGTATTAGGGTATAATATATATAGGAGTTTTAATTGATACCTGTTTGTATATTTCTAACATGTCTTTATTTTGTAATGCAATACAACCGTTAGTCCAATCTATAATACTTTTATTTTTATTTTTTATATTAGGCTCGCCATGTATCATTATATAGTTACCTGCATTCTTATTAAAATATTTTGCATTTCTTTTATCCCATTCATTTGGGTAAGATACCTGTAATGAAAGGTAAAAATCACTTTTACTAGATTTTTTTTGAACAAAATATAATCCTTCTGGTGTTTTTCCATCTCCTTTAAAATATTTATGTCCAATGGGATCAAATCCTAAATCTATAAAATATTCTTTTACTATATTCCCATTTTCCATTAATTTTAAAATTCGCTTAGATTTTTCAATAATAATCATATCGATAGATTTTTCTGCATAAGAAGAGGAGCAAAAAAAACAAAATAGTAGTAAAAGAATAAATTTTATCATNAAATTATCTATCTATTCCAGTATTTAGTTCNCCAATAATTCCTTTAGATTTTATNATTTCTAATGAGCTATTCTTATTGATAGGTNCTTGAGATNAAGAAAATTGCTGCCATCTAATTGTATCAACATTATTACACTCAGGACATATTAGGTGCCATGATTTAGANATATAAGTACAAGATGTACATCCCCANNAATAATCTAAATTNGCNNNTTCTGCTTTTGTNATCCAATAGTTAGATTTNCTAATATTTCCATGNTCTTTTTTTTCTAANTCNGACATCATTAAATATATATTNTTNGTCCANTNTTNTTCAGGAATAATNTTCAAGGCTTGCCTNGCAACAGTCCATGATCCAATCGAAATNGCTACTTNAGCTAAAGTAATATTATTTATAAAACTATTATTATTTAANTTAGTTAGGTTTTTAGNGATATTTAAAAGCTCTATTTTAGGTTTATCATTATAAATTTNAGTAATAAAATTTGCTATATCGGGGTGAGAGAATTTTTTCCAAGACTTTTTTATATAATTAAAAGCCAGTTTATCATCTTTTTTATATAATAGCTTAGCTTTAAATACTATTGCTGGAGCAAATGAAGGGTCAAATTTAAGAGAGGTATCAATACTTTTTAAATCTATATTTTTTTCTTTATTAAACTCAAGTGCTTTAAATAAATATATTCTACTTTTAAGAATTTTAATTTCAGCTGTAGTAATTTTTGTGTATTTTTCTATGTATTTTATATTCTCTATAATATTATCCCAGTTTTTTTCCAATATATTAAATTTTAATGCAGTCATAAAAAACCAACTAGGAGTATTCTTAGATCNAGGAGCTTTACCTATAATATTAGTAGCTTTTTTAAAATCACCTTTGTCAAAATAAAAATTAGAAAGACTTTTTATGCCTAAAAGCATTGTCTCTGGATGTTTAAGCATTTTTGTTAAGTCTGCAACATATATATTTTCATTATTATTATATTTATTAAGTTCTGTATCTAACAATAATTTTAAAGGGCTATTATTTAAATATTTTGCTTCTTTAGATAATTTTTCGGCAAGTTCCATTTCACCCATATTCTTNGCAGAGAGAGCTTTTATAATAGTTTTATTTGCTTTTATTGTTCTCTTTTTTTTATAGTTTTTTTGAATAGATTTAGGGATTGAAAATATTTTTTTGAACAACCAATATGTAATTACTAAAGTTAAAAATAATAGTAGAGTTATACTTACAATAACTGGAACAGAAGTTTCTATTAGCCANCCTTGCCATTCAATAGCTATTTNGCCTGGATGTTTTTTAATCCATATAGTTATNTAGCCTGTAATAGAAAGTATAATAAATAAGGATAGAATTTTAAACATGCTGTTATCCTTTAAATATTAACCATTTTATAATTAAGTTAACAGATTGGTATAAAATTTTTAAATGCTTTATATCTTGTATAGACTGATCAAACTCTCCATTATTATTTATTAAATTTAATTCATTCAGAGAACTATCATAGTTATAATTATTTATAGTATTAATAATTATCGAATAAGAATTCTTTTTATTGATAAATGTTTTATTATCTGTTTTTGTAATTTTTATTAATTTTTTAATATTGTTTAATAGACTTTTATCTGGTTCGTTATTTTTATTAATTGTCTCATTTAATTTTATAAAATTAGCATCAATACGCTCTATAATTCTTTTATGCCCTTTGAGTTCTAGTTTATTTAATTTATCAAGGCTATTTAAAGCTAATTTAATTTCTTCTGGTATGACAATATTATTTAGATAATTACTAATAAAAGATATTTGGCCTAAATCTGGAGTTGAGAATTTAATATTATTTTTTATCTCCATTAAGTATAAAAGAATATAATTAGGGTTTTGATTATAAGTATACTTTATTTTTGCATTTGGCCTGTCTATATCTATTTCTTTTATAATTTTTTTAAATTCATTATTTTCATTAACTATTTCATCAATTTTTAAGGAATTTTTATCAATTAAATCATTTTGTGTTTTGTTAATTTTATTAAAAGAGTTTATTTCCTTGTCATAATTTATATCAGAAATAGCTGATAGTGTTTCTTCCATATGTGATATTTTCTTTTTAAGGTCATTAATATTGTTATATTCATATACAATATATATTAATAAAAATGCAGTAATAAAAATTAGTAAATATAATAAATTATTATTTTTCATATATAATTTAGATTCCTTATTATCAGTATTGGAAATAAATTCAGCTTTTTTATTTTCTAAACTGTCATTANGTGAAAAAGAATCTCCTGCCAAANTAATATTAGCATTANTNGACAACTCTTTTATTTCTGGNCTATAGCGATGCGGAATGCCATTTTTTTTCCATTTATAAATAGACTCTATAGTAATATTTTTATTTTTAGATAAGAGATAACTTTGTATATGTTTTGCGCCACCAAGGGACTTAATAAGCTCTGATATTTTAGTATTATCTGATATAGTTTTATCGAGTATTTTTTTATTCATAAAAACCTCANATATATTTATCTATATGATACTATTAATAATTTTGTTGGCAATCCTTTTTAATTCTGTATTTTTTAAAACCTGAATTTTTTTCCATTTATTTTCAGTTAATATTTTTTCTGTTCTATTTCCCAAACATGTTATAATTATATTTTTTGTATTTAACCCTTTAGCTAATTTTAAAAATATTTTGGCTGTTTCAGGAGAATATATAATAATATTATTGATTTTTCCTTTACTAAGTAAATCTAGACTTTTTTCACTTAAACTATGATAAGGAATTTTTTTATAAATATGTATTTTTTCAACTTCTAGATTAGCTTTTTTGAATATTTCAGTAGGGTCATATGCTAAAACCGTAGCACCTATCATCAATATTTTTTTATTACTATAAGTTGATTTTTTGATTACATTTTTTGCAAGTGTAANGCCAGAATTAGAATTAGTTTTAATACANTTAAATCCTGCTTCTAAAGCATATTTNTCTGTTACTTTACCCACACANTANGTTTTTATAGTATTTAATTCTTCTTTACTAAACTTTTGAGAAAGTATTTTTACTGTATTTACACTAGTTATCAATAAAGACTGATAATTTAAAAAATTAATGGATTNAAATTCAATAGGCTGAATCTTATANAATGGTTCTATAATAACATTTATATTATTTTCTATTAATATTTTTTTTAATAAACTTGCTCTTTCAATTTCTCTAAGAATAAGTACATAGGGTTTAAAATTAGTATTTATCATAATTTAAGTATTTTAAGAGCTCCCATTTTTATTAAACTATTTCCTATATCCTTTCCTAAGTTTTCGGCATCTTGAATTATACTGGTTTTACTTTCTTCAATCATTTTATTCCCATCTANAGAAAATATCCTGGCTGATATAGTAATTTTATTCTTAGATATATTTGAAGTTACTGCCACTGGTGAATGGCAATCTCCATTTATAACACTTAATACNGATCTTTCACCTATAGCTTGATATTGTGTTTTTATATTTATAAATTTATTTATTATTTCTTTTATTTTGGNATTATTTTTTAAATAAGTTATTCCTATTATTCCTTGTGAAGCAGCAGGCATACATTCTTTATAATCTAAAATAGTATATGGTATTTTAATTTTTAGCCTATTAACTCCTGCTAAGGCTAATATCGTTGCTGTAATTTCATNATTTTTAACTTTATCAAGTCTAGTATTTATATTGCCCCTTATAGGAAAAATTTTAATGTCTGGCCTTATTCTTTTAATTTGAGCATGCCTTCTTGGACTAGAGGTGCCTATAGTACATTTAAAAGGAAGAGAATTAATATCTTTAACATTATTCTTGGAAATTAATATGTCTTCTGCTTCTCCTCTTGGTAAAATACAAGACAAATTAAATTCTGCTGGAATTATAGTGGGCACATCTTTTAAGGAGTGAACACCTATATCTATATTTCTATTAATTAATTCCTTATCTATTTCTTTTGTAAATAAACCTTTACCTCCAATAGAAGAGAGAGGCTGATTAGTTATCTGATCGCCAGTTGTCTTAATTTTTATAATTTTTGCTTTTTTTAATATTCTTTTTATCTCAGAAGCTTGCCATAATGCAAGNGGGCTTCCTCTTGTTCCAATTTTTATTATATTATCATTAAACATGAATTAATTTTATAACATTTTAAGCTATTTAAAAACATATATAATAATATATAGTAGTATTATGATTGTATTAGGAATTGAAACTAGTTGTGACGAAACTGCTTCAGCTATTGTAAGTTCAGACCACAAGATATTATCTGAGTCTATATATTCGCAAATTAAGACTCATGAAAAATATTTAGGNGTGGTTCCAGAACTAGCAGCTAGAAGTCATATTAATCACTGTGATAAGGTAATTAAGGATACTATAGATAAAGCTAATATATCTATTATGGATATTGATGCTGTTGCTGCTACAGCTGGACCAGGCTTATTAGGAGGATTATTAGTAGGACTTACTACTGCTAANTCTATATCTTTTGCCTTAAAAAAGCCTTTTATAGCAATTAATCATTTGGACGGTCATGCGTTGACACCTAGGCTTTCATATAAGTTAGAATTTCCATATTTATTACTTTTAATTTCTGGAGGGCATTCAATGTTTCTTTCCGTAGAAGCACCTGGAAAATATATAGTATTAGGCCAGTCTATAGATGATGCAATGGGTGAAGCTTTTGACAAAACTGGGCGTTTATTAGGTTTAGGTTANCCAGGAGGACCNGAGATAGAAAAGTTAGCTAAAAATGGTGACAATAAAAGGTTTAATTTTCCTCAACCTCTTAAAGGACGTAATAATTGTGATTTTTCTTTTTCTGGATTAAAGACTTCAGTGAGACAAAAAGCAGAAGAACTTTCACCTCTAAATAATAAAGATAAAGCTGATATAGCTGCTTCTTTTCAATTTACAATTTGTCAAATAATAGAAGAGCGTCTTAAAAAAGCTATAGATATTTTTTCTAATTATCATCCCTATGCAAAAAATATAGCTATAGCAGGAGGTGTAGCTTCAAATAATATGATTAGAGAAACATTAAAAAACATAGCAATTGATAATAATTTCAAATTATTTATTCCACCTCCAGCATTATGTACTGATAATGGAGCAATGATAGCTTGGGCAGGAATTGAACATAGATTATTAGGCCACAAAACAGANTATTCATTTGATGTTAAGGCGCGTTGGCCATTAGGAGAGAATTGTTATGAATTTTAAATTTGCCGTTATTGGCGGTGGTGCTTGGGGTACCGCAATTGCCAATTTANTNGCTAGATTAGAAAATAGTAGTGTTGTAATTTGGGCGCAAGAAAAGGAAGTTGTAGGCGAGATTAACTCAAAAAATAAAAATTCATTATTTTTAAAAGATATAGTTTTAGAAAAAAANATTTATGCTACTGAGAAATTATCTGAAGCAATTGCTCCTTTTATATTTTATGTTACGCCTGCACAGAATTTTCGAGAGATAATTAGTGCACATAAAAAGTATATAGATAAAAAATGTGAAATAGTTATCTGTTCAAAAGGAATAGAAATTTCTAGTGGAAAGTTATTAAGTGATATAATTAATAGTATTTTGCCAAATATTAATTATTATATTCTATCTGGACCCTCTTTTGCTCATGAAGTAGCAAATAATAAGCCTGCTGCATTAGTTATTTCCTCAAAGAATATTAAAAACTCTATAAAGGTAAGTAATTATATTTCATCTAAGAATTTTAGGTTATATCCGAGTGATGATATAATTGGGGTCCAACTAGGAGGAGCTATTAAAAATATTTATGCTATTAGCTCAGGAATTGTTTCAGGCTTAAATTACGGGGAAAATGCAGTAGCAGCTATATTAACTAGAGCTATTTCTGAAATGGTGAGAATTAGTATTGCACTAGGTGGAAATAAAGAATCTATTTTTGGCTTATCAGGTGTAGGAGATATTCTTTTAACTTGTACAAGTAAGCATTCAAGAAACTTTACTTTAGGGGTCGCTATAGGNGAAGGAGATAAAATTGAACAAATTATTGAAAATAGAAAAACTATAGCTGAGGGTTACTATACGTCAAAAGCTATTTATAATTTAATTAAAGAATTAGAAATAGACACACCTATCTTAAATTCTGTTTATAATATATTATTTAATGCTGCTAATCCTATTCATGAGGCAGATTTATTACTAAATAGGCCTATTAAAAATAGTGAGTTTTCTTAATCTCTTAGAAGTTCATTAATAGAAGTTTTTGAACGAGTTTNTTCATCAACTCTTTTAACAATTACTGCACAATATAAAGATAATTTTCCATTATCATTTTGAGAATTAGTTTCTATTGATCCTGGAACAACTACAGAGTAAGCAGGTACTTTTCCATAATATATTTCTCCTGATTGACGATCAATAATTTTTGTTGAGGCACCTATATAAACTCCCATTGATATTACTGCTCCTTCCTCAACTATAACTCCTTCTGCTATTTCTGATCTAGCTCCTATAAAACAATTATCTTCTATAATAACGGGAGTAGCTTGAAGAGGTTCTAATACTCCCCCTAAACCAACACCTCCTGATATATGGCAATTTTTTCCTACTTGCGCGCAAGAGCCTACTGTTACCCAAGTATCTATCATCGTTCCAGAACCTACCCTAGCTCCTAAATTAACAAATGAAGGCATTAATATAGCTTCAGGAGAAATATAAGCACTATACCTAACTATAGAACCTGGAACAGTTCTAAAATTGTTATCTTGAAAATCTTTAGCATTCCATTTAGAAAATTTAGATGGAACTTTGTCCCACCAATTACTATTACCTGGTCCACCTGCAATTAGATCCATAGGCCATAGCCTAAAAGATAATAGCACTGCTTTTTTAAGCCATTCATTAACTACCCAATTATTATTTATTTTTTCACTAACCCTAGCCTCACCAGAGTCTAGTAGGTCTAAACATTTCTCAATTGCATCTCTATCTCTTCCCTGAGTTGAAGAAGAAATATTTTCTTTATTTTTCCATATATTTTCTATATCATTTTTGAGGTCTTCTATTTTAAAATTTGTATTATCATTCATTTTTTTATCTTTCTTTTTATTTTATAGACATAATTAAATTATTTAATTGTTTATGTCTAAGTAAATTTGCTCTAGTGATGCTGTAATATCAAATGAAATATGGTCAACAAAATCATGTTGCAATTTTTCTTTATCTAAAATGTNAGTATTATTGTCTGGGTGAGAATTATTTTTTATTAAAACAGTTTGAAAACCAACTTTTTTTGGGTTAATTAAATTTTTTGGAATATCCTCAAAAAATATGGCTTCCTTTGCCAGTAGATTATATTTTTTTATGAAATACTTAAGAGGTTTCATGGAAGGTTTTGGAATATAATTAGCATTCTCGATATCAAATATTTTTGTTATATAATTATTTATGCCTAACCTTTTCATTACATTTATTGCATGGCTNTTAGAACCATTCGTATAAATATATTTATTACCTGGAAGGNATTTCAATATTTTTTGTAACTTTAGGTNTTTTTTTAAAGAGCTTACATCAATATTATGAACATAATCTAAAAATTCTTCTGGTTTAATATTATGATTTTTCATTAGTCCGGCAAGAGTAGTCCCATATTTAAAATAGTATTTTTTTTGGATNNNATANGCATCATCTGNTGATACATTTAGTTTGTTTATTATAAACTTTTTCATCCTNATATCTATTTTAGAAAAAAGATTACTTGATGCAGGGTATAAAGTATTATCCAAATCAAATACCCAATGCTTTATTATTTTTAAATTTAAATTACTATATATTATTTTATTCAATCATTGTTCCAGAACCGCTTGTAGTAAATATTTCGCGAAGTATAGCATGTGATGATCTGCCATCAATAATAACTGCTGCTTTTACTCCAGCTTCAACTGTAGCTAAACAAGTTTCAATTTTTGGAATCATTCCTCCAGTTATTATCTTATTATTTATCATTGACTCTGCCTGAGTCACTGAAATACTTGGGATCAACTTTTTTTCTGAGTCTAAAACTCCTTCAACATCTGTAAGCAACAATATTCTTTCTGCCTTTAATGAGCTAGCTATAGCGCCAGCTGCAGTGTCTGCGTTTATATTATATGTTTCTCCATTAATACCATAACCAACGGGTGCTATTACGGGAATCATTAGCTTATTTGTAACAATATTAATAATTGTAGAATCAACTTTCTCCGGTTTACCAACAAAACCAATGTCTAGAAATTTTTCTATATTTGATTCTGGGTCTTTAAATTTATCTTTAAGCTTATTAGCCAATATCAGTTTAGCATCTTTACCGGATAAACCAATAGCAAGGCCTCCTGCAGAATGAATTTTATTAACAATATCTTTATTTATTGAACCTGATAAAACCATTTCTACAATTTCGACTGTTTCTTCATTAGTAATCCTTAACCCATTTATAAATGATGATTCAATATTTAGCTTTTCAAGCATTGCACCAATTTGTGGTCCTCCTCCATGAATAACAACTGGTTTTATTCCTAATTTTTGTAAAATAGTAACATCTTCAGCAAATGTGTGTGCTAGCTTCTTATCTCCCATAGCATGACCACCATATTTAATAACAATTATTTTTCCTTCAAATATTTCTACGTAATTTTCTATATCTTTTTTGTCAGTATTTAGAATATTAGAGACTTGTTTTATTATAGTATTTTTATCCATAATTATTCTTTCTTAGAATTATCATTAATATTTAAGATCAAATTAAGACATTCATGAATTTTATCAATACCTATCTTTTTATTAGAACTTGATTGTAAAATTTCTGGAAAAGAAGCTGCGTATTTTTCAGTTTGGGATAAAGTGCTTGCAGTAACTTCTCTTAAGGCTGTTGAAGATATTTTATCTATTTTTGTTAAAATACATTGAAAGTTAACTGCTACAACATTTAATAGGTCCATTAATTCATGGTCAGAGTTCTTTATTCCTCTTCGTGCATCAATAAGAATAAAAACTCTAGACAAATTACTTCTATTCTTAAAATAATTTTCCATGAGTTTTATCCATTCAAATCTTTTAGATTTAGGAGCTTTCGCGTAACCATAGCCTGGTAGATCAGATAAAAATAATTTATTTTTTATATTATAAAAATGTATTAGTTGTGTTCTACCTGGAGTATTAGAGGTTCTAGCTAATGAACGCTTGCTACAAATAGAATTTATTAAACTAGACTTTCCCACATTAGACCTTCCTGCAAAACATACCTCAGGTAAATTTATATGAGGAAATTGTGATATATCCGCTGCCGCTGTATAATGCTCTGCTTGTTGATAAAAAATTAAATTTTTATTTTCATTCAATTTATCTACCTATTATTTAGCTTGTTTTTCATTATCCAACTTTTTCATAATGATCCATTGTTGAGCAATTGATAATACATTATTACACGTCCAATATAACACTAATCCAGCAGCAAATTGCGCAAATAAAAAGATAAATATGAAAGGAAGCATTGCCATGACTTTAGCCTGAACAGGATCCGGAGGTGCTGGATTCAATTTTTGTTGAAGAAACATAGTAGCACCCATTAAAAGCGGCCATATTCCAATAATTAGAAAAGAAGGAAGATCAATAGGAATCAATCCAAATAAGTTAAAAATTGAGTATGGGTCAGGTACAGATAAATCTTTTATCCAACCATAGAATGGGGCTTGTCTCATTTCTAAAGTTACAGTTAGAACCTTATATAATGCAAAAAATACTGGGATTTGAAGAAGTATAGGTAAACATCCTGCTAAAGGATTAGCTTTTTCTTTTTTATATAAAGCCATCACTTCTTTTTGCATTTGTACTTTATCATTTCCATACCTTTCTCTAATTTCCATCATTTTAGGCTGAAGCACTTTCATCTTACTCATAGATTTGAAAGATTTATTAGCTAAAGGAAATAAAATAATTCTTATACAAATGGTAAGAGCTATAATAGCCAGACCAACGTTACCTAAGTAGGATGAGAAAAAGTTTAAAAGATAAGCAAGTGGTTTAGTAATTACATAGAACCAACCAAAATCAATTGCTTTATCAAACATAGGAATACCATTCTTCTCATGTTTATCTAAGATAGGTAATTCTTTGGCCCCAGTATAAAATTGTGAAGAGTAACTACTTTCTGAATTAGAACGAATATTAATTTGTGGCCCTAAATANCTTGTCTGAAATTTAATATTTTCTGTATGATCAAAACTTTGAAAAAATGCTTCAAAGNTAAGTTTTTGATTTGGAATTAAAGCTGCTAGCCAATATTTATCTGTAATACCTATCCAACCAGTATTGGATTTTTCAGATATTTTTTTTTCATCTTCTAAGTCATCGTAGTCTATTTCTTTTACTCTATCATTGAGCACTCCAATAGGACCTTCATGCAAAATAAATAAGCCAGAAAGTTTAGGAAAACCAGTTCTATTTAATAACCCATAAGGATAAAGATTAAGATCTTCAGAGGTATTATTAGTAACTGTTTGTTCAATATTAAACATGTATTCATTATCTATACTAATTTTCCTTTTAAAAATTAAGCCACTTCCATTATCCCAAGTTAGAGTTACCGGCGAGTTAGGACTAATTGTATTTTTATCACTTATCCATACAGTATTAGGTTTTGGTAGTTCTATATTACTATTAGTACTTACCCATCCATACTCAGCAAAATATGAATTATTAGACCCTTTGGGAGATAAATATTTAACGCTTTCAGAATTAGGTGAGAGGTCTGTAAGATAATTTTTTAAAATTATATCATCAATTCTACCACCTGTAAGTGTTATTGAACCATTAATATATTGATTATTAATATTAATTCTTTCACTTTCACCTATAATTTCATTTCTAGCTTTAGGTGTTTCTGTAATAATTTCTGGCGTGGGAGCAAAAGAGTCTTCTTNTTNTTGAACAGTATTACTTTTAGGGACTTCTTCAGCTGGAAATAATAATTGAAAACCCAGTAAAACAACCAGAGAAGCTAAAATTGCCAGCAGTAAATTTTTTTGATCACCCATTACATATCCTTATGGAATATTCGTATATTATATTTTTTTTAAATACTTTGTCTCTTTTAGCGCGTTTAATAGATCAGTTTTTAGTAAACTTATATTTCTATTATAAGTAGTATTTCTAGCTATTAAAACATAGTCACTATTTTTTTTAGCATATTTTNATAAAANATCTTTTGCTAAAACTCTTAATTTTCTTTTACATTTATTTCTAATTACTGCATTACCAATTTTTTTTGTTGCTGTAACACCAAANCTAATAAGTTGATGTTTTGTATCTTCTTTATTACTTATTACTTGAAGCACAAGGCCTTCTTGTGGAGATGACAATCCTTCTTTTGAAAGCTTAATAAAATCAACTCTTTTTTTTATAGATTGTATATCACAAGACATCATTATCAGCTAGGCAGAGAGAACTTTTCTACCTTTTGCTCTTCTTCTTGCTAAAACTAATCTTCCATTTTTAGTAGCCATTCTTGATCTAAAGCCATGGCGTCTTGCTCTAACAAGTCTACTAGGTTGGAATGTACGTTTCATCTAAATTTCTCCATCATTATAAAATCTTAATATTANTTATTCCGAATTATACTTATAAATTAAAAACTTTAAAGCCGTAATTAATATCTAAATANATATGGAAAGCTTTATATATTATATTTATTAAATTATAGCACTATCTTTTTTAATAAAATGGTATATTTGTTTCAAATGGGAAAATATTGGAAATTAGTTTTATTAGCAACATTTTTGTTAGTAATTATTTTGCTTAACTATACTGGATTTTTTTCTATTCTAAATATTAATTTTATTAACCAGCATCATGATTATATTTTAAGTTACATACAAGTAAATTTTTACCGTGCTTCTATTTTGTTTATATTACTTTATATAGTAACAGTTATTTTTTCATTGCCAGGCGTTTGGTTGCTAACAGTATCAGGGGGGTATGTGTTTGGTTGGAAAATTGGATGNTTTTTAACAGTTATTGCAGCAACAATAGGNGCTTGTATAATATTTTTAATGGCCAAGNGCCTTTTAAGAGGTTTTTTTAGCAAAAAAATTATTAATAAAAAAAGCATCTTNCAAAGAATAGAACATGGAATAAATAATAACGCTTTTTATTATTTATTATTTATGAGACTTATGCCAATATTTCCATTTGTGTTTGTGAATATAGCTCCTGCATTATTAGGAATTCGTTTTAAAATTTATGCCGTTACTACGCTTATAGGCATAATTCCAGGAACAGCTGTTTATGCTCTTCTAGGAGAGGGTGCAAGTGAAGTATTTATTTCTGGTGATATTTTAAGTATCAATGGTTATGATTCAACAAAAATAATTATAGGTTTATCAGGTTTGTCAATTTTATCTCTTTCGCCATTAATAATTAAATATATAAAGTTTTATAAAAACAAATAATATGGATTACTATTTTGTCAAATCATAAAATAATGAATACGCCTTTAGATACAGTCGTTTCTGTGGAAAATGTCTCTAAAAATTATGGAGATATAAAAGCCGTAAATAATATTTCTTTCACAATAGAAAAATCTCATACATTAGGATTATTAGGAAGTAATGGAGCAGGAAAAACTACTATAATTATGATGCTGATGGGAATTTTAAAATCCTCATCTGGAAAAATAAATATTTTAAATAAAAATATTTATAAGTTCAGAAACCAGATATCAAAAGAAATTAATTTTGCTTCACCATTTGTTGAACTTCCTCATAAATTAACAGTATTACAAAACCTAACGGTATTTGGACATATTTATGGAGTAAAAAATTTATCATATAAAATAGAAAAATTAGCTCAAGATTTAGATATAAAAGATTTATTAAAAAGAAGGGTAGGTAGGNTATCTGCTGGACAGAAAACAAGNGTATCAATTGCTAAATCATTGATTAATGATCCCAAAATACTATTTTTAGATGAGCCAACTGCTTCATTAGATCCTGATCATGCTGATTGGATACGTACATATCTAGAACACTATAAAAATATCTCTGGAGCAACATTCATAATTGCCTCTCATAATATGCCAGAAGTAGAGAGGATGTGTAATAATGTAATTATGATGGGTAGAGGCAAAGTAATTGATCAAGGGACACCATCCGATCTAATAAAACGTTATAAGAGAAATAATCTTGAACAAGTTTTTTTNCAATTGGCAAGAAATGATAGGGTATAGTACTCAATGATTTTATTCATTAGAAGAATTTATGCAATGATANTTAGGCACATTTATTTATTTATGGTTTCATGGCCTAGAGTTTTAGAATTAATTTACTGGCCGTTTTTAAATATGGTTTTGTGGGCATTTATGAGTAAATTTCTTGCCCAAAACTCTAATTTTTTTCTATTAGCGTCGGGAGTTTTGATTGCTTCAGTAATTATGTGGGATACTTTATTTAGNGGACAATTAGGAGTAACTTTATCATTTATAGAAGAGCTTTGGTCTAGAAATTTAGGAAATATTGCAGTATCTCCATTAAAACCTATAGAATTAATTTTATCATTGATAGTTGCAAGTCTTATAAGAACAATAATAGGTGTTGGTGGAGCAGGCCTAGCAGCTTATTTTTTATTTGATTTCCAGATACCTTCTTATGGCTTAGGTTTTATATTATTTTTCATAAATTTGATCGTTATGGGTTGGTCTTTAGGCTTAGCAATATGTGCCTTATTAATTCGTTTCGGCTTATCCGCAGAGACTTTTGCCTGGGCGGCATTATTTTTTATTCAGCCTTTATGTGGGGTTTTTTATCCAATAAGTATTTTGCCAGAATGGCTTCAACCTGTCTCAATGTTAATTCCTGCAACATATATATTTGAAGGAATGCGTCTAACTTTTTTTGATGGTATTTTTCAAGTTGATCTTCTATTAAAAGCTTGTTTTATAAATTTAATATATATATTTATTGGAGTAAGTTTATTATTATATTCTTATTCTTTTGCTAAAAANAAAGGATTACTATTAGGAAATGCGGAGTAAAAAAATTGTCTGAAATTAGATTTTGGTGGGTAAGACATGCCCCTGTTATTGGAAATAATGGGTGTTGTTATGGTGATAACGATGTCGATTGTGATGTAAGTGATCAAGATTCATATAAGATATTATCTGATATCTTACCTAAAAATGCGTATGCATATTCTTCACATTTAACAAGAACTATTAAAACTATGGATGCTACTATTAAAGAAGGGTTTAAATATAAAGACTATAGCATAGATAAAAATTTTGGAGAGCAAAACCTTGGAGAATGGCAAGGGCTTAAATATGAAAAATTAGAAGAAACTACAAAAGAATTAAATGTTTTTCATCCAACTTGGTTATGTGATCCAAAATANACTCCTCCTGGNGGAGAAAGNTATAATAATTTATATAATCGCGTAATTACTGGTATTGAAAATATAATNGATACGAGGAAAGAAGGAGATATAGTTATATTTTCTCATGGAGGCCCAATAAAAGCAGCTATTGCTCATTCCATTGGGGCTGAGCCAAATTATACATTACCCTTTTGGATTGATAATCTAGCAGTAAGTAGGTTTGATTTTTTAGATGGCATATGCAGAGTAAGGTTCATTAATTTATTACCTAAAATAATTTATAACTCTAANAATATATATGAAAGGTTTATATAAAAAATGAAATCACCTTTTTTAAAAGGAATAAAAAGAGGTATAGGNATATCAATAGNCTTAGTGATTTTTTGGTTANTATCTNATTTTTTCTATTTTAGTAAGCTAGATAATAAANATAAAGTTAATTTAGAATCGAGACAAGATGCGAGTATAGGAGGAGATTTTGATTTAATAGGTAAAAATGAAAAAAAATATAATATTNAAAGTTTCAAAGGCAAACCATTATTAATATTTTTTGGCTTTGCATCTTGCCCAGATATTTGTCCATATGGTTTGACNATGATTAGTAGTGTTTTAGATTCTTTAGATAAAGAAAGTAATAAGATAAATGCTGTTTTTATTACTTTAGATCCAGAGAGAGATGATTATGAAAAGGTGTCAGAATTTGCAAATATATTTCATAAAGAAATCATTGGATTATCAGGNAGTCAAGAACAGGTAGATAAAGCAGCTNTAGCTTGGAGGGTCTACAAGAAGAAAGTTTTATTAGAAGATTCTGATTTAGAATATACAATTGACCATTCAGCTTTTATATATTTAATGGATAGAAATGGAAAATATTATACTCATTTTCCACATAATGTAGATGCTGAAGAAATATTAAAAGAATTAAAGGCATTTATATAAATTAGTCTTTGTAAGAGGGGTCTATNTTTTCCATTAATCTCATCATGGCATTGAAAGCTAGTTCNCCTTTATCAGAATTTTCAATTTCATTCGCATGTGATTTTGCTATGTTATCTGAAACTTCAATTAAATCTTCATTTGTAGACCTAGCTAAAGTTTGAANAAGGCATGCTCTTTCCAGTGAGTGAAGCCTAATAAATGCATGAGGTATAGTTGAACCTACAGATAACAAACCATGATTTCTAAGAATCATAACACTCTTTTTACCTAAATTATCTGATAATCTGTCACACTCTTCTTTCCTTACAGTTACGCCTTCAAAGTCATGAAAAGCAATTTGGTTAGTTAATGCTGTACTATCAAAATCAATATTTTTTATAGGTTCTTTTAGAGCTGCAGCTGCCATTCCAGCTGGAGTATGNGTATGCATCACACAATGTGCATCTTCTCTAGAAGAGTGAATTGCTGAATGAATTATAAACCCAGCCGGATTAACAGGATATTCGCTTTCTNCAACTATATTTCCATCCAAATCTATTTTTACTAAATTTGAAGCTGTAACCTCATCATAACGTAAGCCAAAAGGATTAATTAAAAAATGTTTTTCAGGTCCAGGAACTCTTACAGTTATATGTCCATAAATTAAATAATCCCACTTTAAATGATTAAATATTCTATATGCTGCGGCTAACTGTATCCTTAAATCTNTCTCAGTTAAGTTTTGAATTTTGGGTTTAAAAATATCTAGTTTAGTTACTTTATTGTACTTTTCCATTTTACACTTTTCCAAATTATGAATATGATCAAACGCTAACATATTTGAAAATATTTATAAATAAAGAATGAAAGGTACAGCATGGACAATAACCCATTATTTGATTTAAAAGGAAAAACAGCCGTAATAACNGGTTCTAGCCGAGGTATAGGAAAAGCAATAGCCGTTAGGATGGCTCAGTATGGGGCCAAAGTAATGATTTCAAGTAGAAAAATAGATGCTTGTAATGAAGTTGTAGAAGAAATAAAGGCTTTAGGCGGAGAGGCTTATGCTGAAGAATGTAATATTTCTAGNAAAGANGCTTTACAAAATCTTTGNNATGTATCNTANGAAAAATTNGGTAAGGTTGATATTTTAGTATTNAATGCAGCTTCTAATCCTTATTATGGNCCATTAGCTAAAATTACAGATGAAGCCTTNGATAAGGTTATGAATAATAATGTTAAATCAAATCTTTGGCTTTCTAATATGATTATTCCTAAAATGGCAGAAGCAGGAGGAGGAAAAGTAATAGTTATTTCATCTATAGCTGGAATAACTGGAAGCGATGTTCTTGGCGCATANTCTATATCTAAAACAGCTGATTTAGGGTTAGTTAGATCGCTCGCTGTTGAATGGGGACCTCAGAATATTAATGTAAATGCTTTATTGCCTGGCATAATAAAAACTAATTTTGCAAAAGCGTTATGGGAAAACCCAGAAATTTTAGGAAATGTTGAAAAAAATGCTCCTTTAAGGAGAATAGGAATCCCAGATGAGGTTGCCGGTGCAGCAATTATGCTTGCTTCTGAATCAGGAGGTTTTATTACTGGCCAAACTATAGTTATGGATGGAGGNGTTACTATATCTGGAACTGCATAAAATTAATCTTTATAAGGCCTCAAATATATTTGAGGCCTTAATTTAATTATTAGCTAGCAGGATTTACTTCAAATAATCCAGCAGCTCCTTGGCCCCCACCTATGCACATTGTAACTACAACAAATTTAGCTTTACGNCTTCTACCTTCAATTAANGCATGGCCAACTAGTCTTGAACCAGACATTCCATAAGGGTGNCCAACTGCTATTGCTCCGCCATTTACGTTCAAGTTTTCATTTGGNATACCTAACTTATCTCTNCAGTATAAAACTTGAACAGCAAAAGCTTCATTTAATTCCCACAAATCAATGTCATCCATTTTAAGATTATTTCTTTCTAGAAGTCTAGGAACAGCAAGAGCTGGTCCTATTCCCATTTCATCTGGCTCTAAACCACTTACTGCTAAACCTCTAAATGTTCCAAGAGGTTCAATATTTCTTTGTTCTGCAAGTTTAGAATCCATTATTACGCATGCAGATGCNCCGTCTGATAATTGACTNGCGTTTCCAGCAGTTATTGTTTTATCTTCTCCTAAAACTGCTTTAAGACTAGCTAAACCTTCTTTATTAGTATCTGCTCTAACTCCTTCATCTTGTTCGAGCATAACTTCAACTTCAGAAATATCACCAGTTTCTTTATCTTGAACTAATTTAGTAGATTTTAGAGGAACTATTTCATCATCAAATTTACCCGCCTGNTGAGCAGCAGCAGTTCTAAGCTGACTTTGTAAACCAAATTCATCCATAGCTTCTCTTGAAATATTATATCTATCTGCTACCACTTCAGCAGTATCAAGCATACTCATATATAATTCTGGTTTATTATTTAAAATCCAGTCTTCATGAATATGATGTTTNTTTGCATGATCGTTTTGTACTAGACTTATAGATTCTAAACCTCCACCAATTGCGACAGGAACATTATCTACAATTACTCTTTGTGCCGCCATAGCAATGGTTTGCATGCCTGACGAACAAAATCTATTAACTGTAACTCCGGCTGTAGAAACAGGAAGACCTGCTCTAATTGCTGATTGTCTGGCAATATTTACNCCAGTTGCTCCTTCTGGTGTACCACAGCCCATTATTACATCTTCAACTTCAGATGGATCTATATTTGCTTTTTCTATAGCATGTTTTATTGCATGTGCGCCTAAAACTGCTCCGTGAGTATTATTAAATGCCCCTCTATAGGCTTTACCAATAGGCGTTCTTGCTGTAGATACGATAACTGCTTCTCTCATTATATTTCTCCTTTAACTTCTTTTTGATGGGTTAGATGTGTCTGGAATAAATTCGCTTAGTTTTCCATTAGATTCTTCTAATTGATTTATTAACTTAGATTCTGGCCAAGATAAATTATCAGCATTCCTATGATTATTTATCTCTTTAGCAACTTTNTTTACTCCNATTTTATCTGCTTGCCACATAGGACCTCCTCTGTGTGCAGCAAAACCATAACCATTTACATAACAAACATCAATATCAGATGCTCTAAAAGCATGGCCTTCTTCTAGAATTCGAGTACCTTCATTTATTAATGCTCCATGTAAACGAGAAAGAATTTCGTCATCAGATATTTCTCTTGGGTTAACACCTTTTTCTCTTCTTACATCTTCGATAATTTTGTGAACTTCAGGATCAGATTCTCTTTTTCTTGTTTTAGGATCATATTTATAAAAACCTTTTCCTACTTTTTGACCAAATCTTCCTAATTCACATAAGCGGTCTGCTACGTCAGAAGCATATTTTTTTCCTTCATAATAGTTCTCTGCTTTGTGTCTTTTTCTAATTAACCAGCCTACATCGTTGCCTGCTAAGTCATTTACAGCAAAAGGACCCATAGCCCATCCCCAGTTTTCTGCAACAGAGTCAACTTGTTCTGGAGTTGCCCCTTCTTCTACTAATAAGTGTGCCTGCATAACATACTGATGGAACATTCTATTTCCGACGAAACCATCACAATTACCAGCTATAATACCTACTTTCTTAATTTTCTTTGCTAAAGACATTAATGTAGCTAAAATATCTAATTTTGTCCTACTACCTCTTACTATTTCTAATAATTTCATTACATTTGCGGGGCTAAAGAAATGAGTTCCTACAACTTCTTCTGGTCTATTGGTAGCGTCAGCTATTTCATCAATATCTAGAGTTGAAGTATTTGAAGCAAGTATAGCCCCTTCTTTTGCCAAATTATCTATTTTAGTAAATATTTCTTTTTTAATTTCCATTTCTTCAAAAACAGCCTCAATTACTATATCTGCTTCTTTTATTACATTCCAGTCAAGAGTAGGAGTTAGAAGACTCATTCTTTTATCCATATTTTTTTGAGATAATCTTCCCTTAGATACAGTTGCAGCATAATTATTTTTAATTATATTCATACCTTTATCAAGAAACTCAGATGTTGTTTCTATAATGCTTACCGGGATGCCTGCATTAACAAAGCTCATGGCTATACCACCTCCCATAGTTCCACATCCTATAACAACAGCTTTATTGATAGGCCTTAGTGGTGTATCCTTATCCATCCCAGGAATTTTATTAGCCATTCTTTCAGAGAAGAAAGAATGAATTAATGCTTCTGATTCATCAGAGTCGTGACATAATTTAAATAGATCTCTTTCATTTTTTATACCTTCTTCAAAATTAAGGTCAACTGCACCTCTTACAGCTTCTATACAGCGAAGTGGTCCTTTACGCCCTCTAAGTCTAGGAGTAATTTTTTTAATAGCATTATCAAATATATCTGGGGATATATTGGAGATTTTCTCAGTTCTCTCTCTTGACTTAGGATGAGTATTATTAGTTAGAATTTTTTTAGCAAAAATAATAGAGTTATCTATTAGTTCTTCATGTGAAACATTATTATAAATTTCTGAAACTAAGCCTTCTTCCATAGCTTTCTCTGCAGGAATAGGATTACCGCTAGTTATCATTTCTAAAGCTAACTCAGGTCCTACTAATCGAGGTAATCTTTGTGTTCCACCTGCTCCCGGTAAAAGACCTAGCTTTACTTCAGGCAATCCAAGAAGGGTTTTAGAATTGGCTACACGGTACTGACATCCCATAGAAACTTCAAGGCCTCCCCCCAGAGGAGTTCCATGTAAAGCAGCAATGGTTGGCTTATNACTATCTTCATATTCAAATATGACTGAGTTTAAATCAGGGTCCATTGTAGGCTTTCCAAATTCTGAGATATCAGCGCCTGCCATAAATGTTCTTCCGCCGCCAGTCACAATTACTGCTTCAGCTGAAGAATCATTTAGAGCTTCTTTTAGGCATTCAGACAAACCAGCTCTAACAGCCTGGGATAATGCATTTACCGGAGGATTATTTACAGTAATAATTCCTATATTTTCTCTAAGCTCATAAGTAACTGGACCGCTCATATTTAACTCCCTCAAGTTTTTCATATTCAAAATTATTTCAGAAATTTGATTATACTTTATGTACAATAACTAGACAACATCAATTTTAAAGAAAATATAAATATTTTTGGTCTCAAATAATGAATTCTTATTTCTTTAAGCTTTTTCTTACATATTTTAACTATATAAGTTAAACACATAATCAAGTGGGAACGTATGTGCGGTTGGTAAGCACGGGGACGTAGCTCAGCTGGATAGAGCAATTGATTCCTAATCAATAGGTCGGAGGTTCGAATCCTCTCGTTCCCACCATTTAATATNTTTAATTAATAAAATAATTNATCTAACGTCACGCCTATTTCTTTATTTAATACCTTATCAGAAATAGAGTCTAATTCAGTTGCTTCTCGATTAATAATTATTAATTTTGCCCCATTTTTTTTTGCTAGTATAGGTAATCCAGCAGCTGGATAAACTTTAAGAGATGAGCCAATTGCAATAAATAGGTCGCATTCTATAGATGCTTTTTCTGCAATTTGCATTTCCTTAATAGGCATAGGTTGTCCAAATGATATAGTAGCAGACTTTATTATTCCATTACACTCAATACACTTAGGTGCTATAGAATAATTATTATCCTTTTTTTCTAAAAATTCTTTTATATAGTTTAATTCATACCTTTTATTACAATTAAGACATTTTGCATATGTACTATTTCCATGTAACTCGATAATTTTATTATCAGGTATGCCGGAGTCATGATGTAAGTTATCAATGTTTTGGGTTAATATGTAGCTTATTTTATTTTTTGAATATAATTTGGCTATAGCTATATGTCCGATATTAGGTTTTGCTACTTTCATATCTTTATCAATTACGAATTTTCGCTTCCATGACTCAATTTGTGAAGCCTCTGATGATAAGAAGTCTTGAAACATTATAGGTTGCATTTTTGTCCATATCCCACCTGGACTTCTAAAATCTGGAATTCCAGATTCCGTACTAATTCCGGCACCTGTAAAAATTACTATTTTATTAGCTTCAACAATCCATTTTTTTATATCATTCATCGTAAATTATTTAACTGGCCTAGATGCAGCATTCCAATAATGTTCAAGATTTTTAATAAGTGCATCACTAAAATGACAGTAGGCTTGATCATGGCAATATGCACTCATATATTTTCTAAAGGTATCTAGTGGTTCTTGACCAATTCTAAATGCTCTCCTGTTACTTGCTGAACCAACTACACCTGAATTAGTATAAGCATCTATAGTTTTTAATAATTTTTCATCCATAGTTCCCTTTTCAATTATTTCATCGCAAATTAATTTTCCTTCTGTACTATCCGAATGAATGGTCAAGCCATTTTGAATAGCTTGTCTTGCTATCCTATCTCCAGTAAATCTCCATAATCTTAAATTTGCCATACCAGGAATAATTCCTTCTTTTCTGGCTGGAAGGGTCATATAACTTCCTTTTTCTGCAATAATATGGTCCATAACTAATAAGTATTGACAACCTCCCCCAATTGCAAATGTATCTAGAGTTGCAATCCAAGGTTTTTCTTGTAATGGGAATAAAGATTCTTCTGGTCCATAATACTTAGAAGCGAGTCCTCTAAATACTTTATTAACCGCACCCATATCTCTTTTTATATACCAAAGAAAAGATATTTGCCCTTGGTATAAATGAGTTAGATTAATTCCAGCGCCAAAAGTTCTGAGGCCTTTATATTTAGCGTGTCGAACTGTTTCGCCCCTTAAAACTGCAATATCACTATTTTTATCTAATAAAGCTAGATCAATGGCTGCTTCTAGGGGTATTAAAGTTCTTTCATCTTCTGCGTTTAAATATTCTCCATTTTCCAGAGTAACTATCACATGTTTGCCAAATTTTTCAACACTAGCTCCGTCAAATTGAACTTTATTAGTTTTTGTAAACTCCTCTTCTTTCTCTAGAGCTAATTCAGTTGGCAATAACATAGAATGACATAGATGATTTCCTTCTAATTTATTTGAGAGAACAGAAGATAAAAATAGACCTTGGTCAGTTTCGATCCCTTCTTTATCTTTAAGAAACTTTTTATTTTCTCTTTGTAGTTCGGCTTTTGTGGGAGTTAAATAAGGGACAATTTTATTAGCTGTTGAAACTAATTCATCAATTTTTATAAATTTATTTCTATTATTAGTGATCTTATTATAAATATTTGCAGAATAGTTCTGTAAAAATATTTTTTTTGTTATTTCAATGATGCCTCTTATTTCTTTTTTATTAGAATTTTCTTTTGTGCAATTTTTCCAGAAATTAGAATAAATTATTTTGTCTTTCTCAAAGTCATTAGAAATTCTTGCGTCAAAATCATTTATTAATTTATTGTTTAATTTACTCAAATGATCTTTATAAAGCTTGGAATTCATAAATTTTTCCTTAGTTATTAGTTTATTTATTAATTTTAAATTTATTATAATATTTTTTTTATTTGTTCTGTAGATTCAATAAGTGCTTTTTGAATATTTGGCTCTAATGAACTATGTCCTGCTTTTTCAATAATCTTTAATGTTGCTTTTGGCCAAGCATTTGCNAAAGAATAGGCGCTTTCTATTGGACAAATAGCATCGTATCTTCCCTGTATAATAAATCCTTTAATATCTTTTATATTATTTATATTTTTTAATAACTGTCCTTCTTCTAGNAATAAATTATTGATAAAGTAATGGGCTTCAATTCTTGCTAAGTTTAAAGCCATTTGTGTATCTAAAAATTCTTCAGATACTGATGCATTAGGCATAAATGTCGAACAGTTTGCTTCATATCTAGCCCAGGAAATAGCTGCTGCTTCATTTATTTTAGAGTCTTCACTAATTAATCTTTTATAATAAGAGGCTAATAAATTTTCTCTTTCTTCATTTGGTAAAAAAGAACTAAANCTATTCCAATAATCAGGAAATATATTTCTAATNCCTTTTAGAAACCATTCTATTTCTTTTTCTCTGCAAAGAAATATTCCTCTTAAAATCATACTTATTACATTTTTTGGATATTCTTGAGAGTATGCTAGAGATAATGAAGAGCCCCAACTACCTCCAAAAACAAGCCATTGATCTACCTTTAAAAATATTCTTAACTTTTCAATATCTTCAATTAAATCTTGAGTAGTATTATTTTGAATACAAGCTGATGGTGTTGATCTACCCGAACCTCTTTGATCAAAGATTATTATATTATAAAAACTTGGNTCAAAAAATCTTCTAAGAGATATATTGCCGCCCGCACCTGGCCCGCCATGTAAAACTAAAATTGGCACACCTTTACTATTTCCGACTTTTTCCCAGTATATTTTATGTATGTTATTTACTTCTAATAAACCAAATTCATAAGGTTCAATTTGAGGAAAAAGCTCTGCCATTTAATTCCTTAAAAAATTATATAAAAATAATTTAGTTTATTTGTTATATTATTACTACATATTGTTAATATATTTAGTAATAATGGGTCTCATTAAATGTTAAACTATAATATAAATTCTAATAGCTATGAACGCTCTGATAAATTTCAAGATAATTTAATTGCAGTACTAGGGCCAACTAATACTGGTAAAACTCATTTTGCAATTGAAAGAATGCTACAGTTCACCTCTGGAATAATTGGNTGNCCTTTGAGACTGCTAGCTAGAGAGGTNTATGATAAATTAGTTAATAAAAAAGGTTTATTAAATGTAGCTTTAATTACAGGTGAAGAAAGAATTGTTCCNGACACTGCTAAATATTTCATTTGNACNGTGGAAGCAATGCCAAGAANTTTAAATGTAGATTTTGTTGCTATAGACGAAATCCAACTTTGTTCACATAATGATAGAGGTCATATATTCACAGATAAAATTTTAAATCATAGGGGTAAACAAGAAACTATGTTTCTTGGATCAGATAGTTTAGAGGTTTTATTAAAACATATATACCCTAATATTTTTATAAAAAAAATGAAGAGGTTTTCCTCTCTTCAATATATAGGAAAAACTAAATTAACTAGGATGCCAAGGAGATCTGCTATTGTATCTTTTTCAATTAATGATGTTTATGAAATTGCAGAATTAGTAAAAAGAAAACATGGAGGTACTGCAGTTGTGTTAGGAGCATTAAGTCCTAAAACTAGAAACGCTCAAGTAGATTTATATGAATCTGGAGAGGTTGATTATCTTGTTGCAACTGATGCAATAGGTATGGGNTTAAATATGGATATTAATCATATATCCTTTGCAAAAGTTAACAAATTTGATGGAAGGTCTACAAGGCCTTTAAGTATTTCTGAAATGGCTCAAATAGCAGGTAGNGCAGGAAGATATAAAAGAGATGGTTCTTTTGGAGTAACTGCNAAGTGTGAAGAGTTTANACCAAATATAATAAANTCTATAGAAAATCATATTTTTCCNAGTACCAATAGGATGATTTGGAGAAATAGTGACTTGGATTTTTCNTCTTTAAANCNATTATTAAGAAGTNTAAGTNAAATGCCAGATAAGCCTTATTTAATTATGAGTCCAGAAGCTGATGATGAAAAGCTATTAAAAGCTATATCAAAAAAAGAATTTATTATTAATAAGTTATGTAGCGAGATAGAAGTAAAGTTATTATGGGAAATTTGTTCTATTCCTGACTACAGTAAAAATTTTGATGATTCTCACGCAGAACTTTTAGAGCAGATATATCTTTTCTTATTAGATAAGGGAGAGATACCTGAAAATTGGGTGAATAAGAAATTAGATAAACTTAATAATATAAAAGGAGAACTAGATCTTTTGGGAACTAGATTAGCAAATGTAAGAACATGGAATTATATTTCAAACCAAAAGGAATGGATTAATACTAAAAGTGAACTAGCAATTAGAGCCAGGTATATAGAGAATAGATTATCAGATGCATTACATGAAGGATTGATTGAAAGATTTGTTGATTATAAAATGGCAAAATTTTCAAAAAATTTAGGGGTAGACAATGAACTTATTTCAAGTGTTTCCAAAGATAATTCAGTTTTAGTTGAAGGGCACTTTATTGGTAGGCTTGAGGGCTTCAGTTTTATTAATGAAGTATCTAATAACCCTGAAGATAAAAAAGAGGTTTTAAAAATTGTTAGAAGAACTTTGAATAAAGAGCTTAAAAAAAGAGTAGAGGACCTTCAAAGGTGTCAGGACTATGAATTAAGTTTTGATAAAGAAATGAGTATTTTTTGGAAAAAAAATCTATTGGCTAAATTAATTAAAGGTTCTTCAGTTACTAATCCTAAAATAATTCTTGCTAACTTTATTTTGTTAGATGATCTTGACAAAAAAAATGTTAAAAAAAGATTATCTCAGTTTCTCAAAAAATTTATTTCTGATTTTTTATATCCTTTAAATTTATTACATTCAAAATTTAAAGAAGGAGCAATTAGCGGAATAGTTTATCAGCTAAATGAATCCTTAGGAGCAATTAATCTATCTAAAGATAAAAAATTCACTAATCAATTAATTGAAAAGCATAAAAGCTCTCTTTTAAATTCTGGTATAAAAATTGGAGAGTTATTTATATGGGTTCCTGAGCTGTTCAAAAATAAACAAAGAGAGTTTTTTTGGAATTTAAAGCAAATATATTATGAAATTGAAAATAGAACTGATTATCCTGATTATAAAAGTATAATTAGTAAGCACAAAGCTCCTAAAGTAATATTATATTCTAGTGAATTTATATTAATTGGAGAGAATTTTTATAATGTAAAGTTGATAGAAAGAATAATTAAAAAGATTAGAGATACCACAAAGCATAAAAAGTTATTTTTCTCATACAAAAAAAATATCAGTTATTTTAATAAAAATTTTGGTTTATCTTATTCACAATTAAAAGACATATTGCATAAATTAAATTTCAAAAAAGATAAAGAAAATCCAGTTAAGTATGTTTTAAAAGAGAATAATATTAAAATTAATAATTATATTAAGTCAGAAAGAAAAAATTCTCCTTTCGCAATTTTAAAAAAATTATCAATTAATTAAATTGCTATCTAGATAAATTATTTATTTTATGCTACTAGGCTCTTTATAAAGTACTTTTTTTTTGATTTTATTTATTAAATAGGGACTATATTATGTTTACTTCTTTTAAAAATATTTTTAAAAATACAAATGTTAAAGTTGAAAGTCCTAATGATGAATATAAAGTAGCCTGTACTGCGCTTTTATGTGAAGCGGCATCTATGGATGGCGTATTTGATGAAAACGAAAAAAAATTAATTTTAGTTTTAATTCAAAAACAATTTAATGTAGACGCAAGTGAAGCAAACAAGATCTATAATGAAGGAAAAAATTTAGCAGAAAACTCCTCTCAATTATATGGTTTTACTAGGATAATAAAAGAGTCTTGGGAGATTGAAAAAAGAATTACTTTGCTTGAGATGTTATGGGAATTGGCATATGTTGACGGTGAATTGGATGCTGCTGAAGATATGCTTATTAGAAGAATTGCAGGTCTTATTCATGTAGAAGATAGAGATCGAATTGAAGCAAAACAAAAAGTGTTAAATAAAATAAATAATAAATGAGGTATATTAATGACTTATGTAGTGACTGAGGATTGCATAAAATGTAAATTCACTGATTGTGTAGAGGTATGTCCAGTAGATTGCTTTTATGAAGGTGAAAATATGTTAGTTATAAATCCAGATGAATGTATAGATTGTGGAGTTTGTGAGCCTGAATGTCCTGCAGAAGCTATTCTACCAGACTCAGACTCTGGTGCTGAAAAATGGATTGATTTAAATGCGACTCAATCAAATATTTGGCCTAATCTTACAGAAAAGAAAGAGCAATCTAGTGATGCAGAAGAATACCAAGGTGTAGAAAATAAATTTGAAAAGTTTTATTCTGATAAACCAGGCGAGTGACTTAATTAAATATTAGAGGAAGTAATGGATAAGGTAGAAGAAAAATTTAAAGTTGGTGATTGGTTAATATATCCTAAGCATGGCTTAGGAAAAGCTATAGATTATGAAGTGCAAACTATTCTAAAAAGTAAAATTGAGTTTTTAGTAGTATTTTTTGAGCAAGAAAGAATGACTTTAAGAATTCCGATTGATAAATTAAATGAATTAGGTTTAAGAGCAATTTCTGATAAAGAAGAGATGAAAAATGCATTGAATGCTTTAAAAGGAAAAGCGCGTATTAGAAAAACAATGTGGGCTAAAAGAGAAAAAGATTATAAAGATAAATTAAATAAAGGAGACCCAACTTCAGTTGCAGAAGTTTTAAGAGATTTATTTAGAGGAGAAGGAGATCCAGAGCAGTCATATAGTGAAAGACAATTATACGAAATGGCATTAGATCGTTTTGTTCGTGAAATGGTAGCTGTACATGATATAGCCATAGAAGATGCTATAAAAAAAACTGAAGAAAACCTTAAGGCTAATATATAAATGAAAGAGGCTCTCTATGGGCAATTATGATTTAAAAGCTCATACTGATTATGAAAAAAAAATATATAACAGCAATATTAGAAATCATAATTTAGGTTCTTTTGAACGGGTCTGGGCTATTGGGGCCGTTAATGGAAAAGCAGAACTTTTTCAAAGTATATGCAATCAAATTATAGAAAAGTCTAATTTAAATGATAGGTTAGTATTTACAGGAAATTTAATAGGTAGAAATAATAATAAAATTAATGAATCTAAAAAAGTTATTGATATTGCCTTAAAATTGAGAGCAATTTTTATGACTAATAGTTCATTTGATATAGGAGATATTGTTTTTTTAAGAGGGTGTTATGAAGAGTTATTAGATAAGTCTAGAGAGCTTCATATGTCTCCTAATCCCCTGGAATTAGTTGATTGGATGTATAGTAGAGGTTTAGATGAAATTTTAGAATCATATAATATTTCATCATCTTTATTACATCATGCGGCCAGAGATGGCGCTTCTGCACTATCTAGGGCATCTGTCGAGATAAATTTAGCAATAGATAATAACCCGGGTCATATTAAATATATGACTTCATTAAAACGTCTAGCTTATAATGATGAAAAGAATCTTTTATTTGTTTCAGCAGGATTAGCTAGAAACAAATCTTTAGAAGAACAGGGCGATGAACTTTGGTGGGGAGGTGGTTTTGCAAATTTAGACCAACCATATAATGATCTATCAAGGTTGATAAGAGGGTATGATCCAAAAAGGGGAGGATTAGCTTCTGGAAAATTTTGTGTTACTCTTGATGGTGGGGAAGACCAAGTTTTTGCTGCTCTTTTTAATAAAGAGGGAATGTTGCTAGAGACAATACAGAGTTAACCAGAGAAGCTACATAAATTAATATTCTTGCTTTTATTTTCTTTTTCTAATACTAGATTTTTTATTCTTAACTTTAGTTTACTAATAGCTGAGGCTTCTATTTGTCTTACTCTTTCTTTACTAATTTTAAGATCCTTACCAATATTTTCTAATGTTAGAGGAGTTTCACATATATGACGGGAGTTTATAATTATTTTTTCTCTTTCATTGAGAGAGGATAAGGCTTGGGTAAGCCATTCTTTCTTTTTAGTTTTTTCATCATTTTTGATAAAAGCATCTTCTGGAGATTCTTGCTTATTATCAACTAAAAAACTTTGCCATTCCTCTACAGTATCGGATGTTAACGGAGCATTTAAAGAAGCATCTTTCATAAGAATATGATTTTCTCTATCAGAAATAAATTTTTCTTTCACTCCTAATAGATTAGCCATTTTTTTTCTTTCTTTATGACTTATTACCCCGTTAACTTTAAACCTTCTTAAATTAAAGAATAATGACTTTTGAGCTGAACTTGAACCGGTTTTTACTATTGACCAGTTTTTTAGAACATATTCTTGTATTGTAGCTTTAACCCACCATCTAGAATAAGTTGAGAACCTTAATTCTCTTGAAGGGTCAAATTTATCTAAAGCAAGCAGTAAACCTATATGACCTTCTTGCAACAAATCATTAAATGGTAATCCATAATGTTTAAATTGCGATGCAATTCTTATAACTAATTTACTATAAGAAAGTATTATTTTTTCTAAAGCTTTTGGATCTTTGTTGTCTTTCCATAATTTGGTAAGGGACTGTTCCTGATCCTTGGATAATAAGGGGGAATTCATAGATTTTGACAAAAAATTGTTATTAAATCCGGATGTATTTTTATATTTTTCTACCATACAAACCTCAAATAAATTGTTTATAAAGTGTACGTACTGAAATCTATTATAGATGTATGGTTTTATAGATGTTATATATTATCATATATATACATATATTTATGATGCTTAAAGTGATAAATAGACTGGAATTTTATTATGGAAAAAGAAAATTTAGATCTAGAACGTAGACCTGCCGAGGAAAGAGAAAATGATCAATTTAATGAACTGAGAATACTGCTGAATAGTGCAAAAAAACACTCAGAAGGTTGGAAACCTGTTCTTTCTGAAATTATTCCTGGAGAAATATTAAATAAAAAAGATTTACAAAAGATTCCAATAACAAGGAAATCTGAACTATCCGAGTTGCAAAATAAAATTCCTCCTTTAGGAGGACTGACCATAAAACCTGTAAACCATTTTAAAAATTTATTTGTTTCACCTGGACCAATATATGATCCAGGCGGCAGCAATGATTTTTGGAGAATGTCTAGAGCAATGAAAGCGGCAGGTTTTATTGAAGGAGATATAGTTTATAATACATTTTCTTATCACCTTACTCCTGCAGGAGAGATGATGGAGCAGGGCGCAAATTATATAGGTGCTTGTGTAATATCTGGAGGTATAGGTAATACAGAACAGCAGATACAAGCTATAAATAAATTAAAACCTAACAGATATGTAGGAACTCCTTCTTTTTTAAAAACAATTCTTGAAAAAGGAAAAGAAAGTAATATAGATGTTTCATCTATGAAAACTGGATTAGTGGGAGGAGAGGCCTGTCCACCTTCTTTAAAAACCATTTTAAGTGAGCTTGGATGTCCAGTACTTCAATCTTATGGTACTGCTGATTTAGGATTAGTAGCATATGAAACTTGGGAAAATGAAGGAATGTTTTGCGATGAGGGAGTAATTATTGAAATAGTTAGGCCGGGATCTGATGTAGTCTTATCTGATGGTGAAGTAGGAGAATTAGTTGTAACTAATTTAAATCATGAATATCCATTATTTAGATTTGCTACAGGAGATTTATCTGCTGTCATTAAACAAGATAGCGTATGCGGTAGAACTGCTATGAGGATAAAAGGTTGGATGGGAAGAGCTGATCAAACTACAAAAGTAAGAGGTATGTTTGTAAGGCCAGAACAAATTGCTAAAATATCAAATAAAATAAAGAATGTATCTAAGTTAAGATTAGTAGTGGGTAATGTTGATCATAAAGATACAATCAAAATTTTAGTTGAAGCTCAAAATATAGACAATGAATTAGAAAAGATAATTATAGAAGAAGCAAAAGCGGAGCTAAAATTAAGAGCTGAGGTTGAAATAGTTTCTAAAGATACAATTCCAAATGATGGATTAGTTATAGAAGATACTAGAACTTATGAATGATATTGGGTATCTATTTTGATTAATAAACATATAATACATGCTCAAAATTTATCTTTTGATAGAAGTGGGCGTAATATATTTTCTTCATTAAGTTTTTCATTAGATTCAAGTGAAAGTATAATTATTAAAGGTAAAAATGGTTCTGGAAAAACATCTTTATTAAGATGTCTTGCAGGCTTCTATCCTATTACAAGTGGAAAACTTTTATGGTATGGAGAAGAAATTCTTCCAGCATATTATTCTGAAAAACCGCTTATATCTTGGTTAGGCCATTTTGATGCCATAAAAGGGTCATTAACTGTTAGAGAAAATCTTATGTTCTTTATGAAAATATGGTCTGTAAATAAAAATATTTTTAATGAGGCAGTAAAAGTTTTTTCATTTGGAAAATTTTTAGATTGTCCAGCTTCTTGGTTATCTGCCGGAGAAAAAAGAAGGTTAAGTTTGTTAAGGCTATCTTTTTGTCCCGCTAAAATTTGGTTTAT
>NHFK01000019.1 GCA_002171375.1 Alphaproteobacteria bacterium TMED109 | reverse complement strand
TAATTCAGCAGCATCTTTCTCAGCTTGTTCTTTTGCAGCTAATTCAGCAGCATCTTTTTCAGCTTGTTCTTTTGCAGCTAATTCAGCAGCATCTTTTTCAGCTTGTTCTTTTGCAGCTAATTCAACAGCATCCTTTTCAGCTTGTTCTTTTGCAGCTAATTCAGCAGCATCTTTTTCAGCTTGTTCTTTCGCAGCTAATTCAGCAGCATCTTTCTCAGCTTGTTCTCTCTCAGCTAATTCAGCAGTATCTTTCTCAGCTTGTTCTCTCTCAGCTTGTTCTTGTTTGTCCTTACCAGTAAGTTTAGAAAACCATTTATTTTTAAATAGACTCATAAATTTTTCCGACTAGCATATTGTTTTCTATACCAATAATTTTACATTTATATATTTTTCTATGTTTAGCATTCTTTATCCTAGCAACTAAGAAGTTTTCACAATGACCTATTCCATCTCTAGTTTCAATAAGAACATTTTGTATAGTATTAACACACTGTTTTAACTTATTTTGTAATTGATGCTCCCCAACTTCTCTTAATTTTTTTGCTCTTTCTTTTATTAAATTATTAGGAGTTTGAGGCATTTTTGCTGCAGGAGTGCCTGGCCTAGAGGAATAAGGAAAAACATGTAAAAAAGTAAGATCTAATTTTTTTACAGCGTTAAGAGTATTATTAAATGCCTCTTCATTTTCAGTAGGAAAGCCTGCGATTAAGTCTGCACCAAATAAAATATCAGGCCTAGCTTCTTTAAGGTCATTAACAAGTTTTTCTGCATCTTCAGAGTTATGTCTACGTTTCATTCTTTTTAAAATTAAATTATCATTACTTTGAAGACTTAAATGAATATGTGGCATAAGTCTTTTTTCATTTTTAAAAACTTCTAAAAGATCTTGGTCAATTTCAGCTGCATCAAGTGAAGAAATTCTTAACCTTTTTAATTCAGGAACTAATTTTAATATTTTTTTTACTAGTATTCCGAGATTATTTTTTCCTGGTAAATCTTCTCCATAGGAAGTTAAATCTACCCCCGTTAATATAATTTCTTCTATACCATCACTTATAATATTTTTAATTTCAGAAATAATAAGTCCTGTCGGTACACTTTTACTATCTCCTCTAGCTTTAGTAATTATGCAAAAAGTACAGGAATGATTACATCCATTTTGTATTCTAATAAAAGCTCTAGTTTTCAAACTATCATTATTTGCTGGTTTAAAATGGCTAGCATCTTCTTTTATAGCTTTACTATTATTAATTTCTGGCTTCAATCCCCATAAACTAGGTTTGAGTTTGTTTTTATTTGGAATAATTTTATCTACTTCAGGCATATTATTCCAATATTTTTGATCAAGTTCTACTGCACAACCAGTTGCCATTATATATGCATCAGGAAATTCTTTTCTCGCTTTTCTTATTTGCTGCCTTGCCTGTCTTTCGGCTTCAGCTGTTACAGCACAGGTATTTACTACTAAAATATCTTTTTCTGAGGAATAATTGCCAAATTTACTTATTTTATCGCTTTCATAAGAATTCAATCTACAACCCATAGTAATAGTCTTCAAAGTTTTAGTCATTTTTCTATACCTAATGTACTAAAATCTCCTAAAAAAGAAACTGAAACAGGGCCACTCATTATAACGTGTTTATTTGTATTAATGTTCCATGAAATATTCAAAGATCCTCCATCTAACAGAATTTCAGCCTTTTCATTTGATAAACCATTCTTATAAGCCGCAACTAATACTGCACATGCTCCAGAACCACAAGCTAAAGTTTTACCCGCCCCTCTTTCCCAGATTAATGCTTTTATTTTATTTTTGTTTATTATCTGACAAATTTCTATATTAATTCTTTGTGGAAATAGTTTATACGTTTCAATATAAGGTCCAATTTCATTTATATTAATATTATTCAAATCTTCCACAAAAAACACAATGTGAGGGTTACCCATGTTAACGGTTAAGCCATTTTTAAGTGAAAACTGGTCAAAATTAATTTCTTTTACGTTTTCATTTAAAGGAATTTCATTCCATAAAAACCTTGGTTTGCCCATATCCACTTTTATATTTCCATCAACCTCTGATTCTGCATTTATTATTCCAGAAATAGTTTCTATAGATAGTTTCTTTTTAGGAGATGATGCAAATAAAATTCCTGCAACGCACCTAGAAGCATTTCCGCAGGCTTCTGCTTCAGAGCCATCAGAATTATAAATTTTCATAAAAATATCTGCAGTCTTAGAGTCTTTCATTTCTATGACTTGGTCGCAGCCTACTCCAAAGCGTCTATTAGAAATAAGTTTAATAGTTTCATTATTTATAAGATAACTATTATTCCTAGAATCGATTATTACAAAATCATTACCTAAGCCATGCATCTTAATAAAAGGTTTTTTCATAATTTTCTCTATTAATAAATTTTNATATTATAATGCTATATATAAAGAATTGTTGACGTTTAAGCTAGTAAGATGTACTAAATACTTTAATTTTAGTATATAGTTTTGTTTAATTGACTTTGAGGAGTCACACTGGTCTTCGATTTTCGTTCACCGGTGTTAATTATAGTATTTTAAAAGTGATATAAATGTTTGATAGCTTAAGTGATAAATTAGTTTCGGCTTTTGATAAAATNAGAGGTAAAGGATCTCTGTCAGAAGGAGACATAGCTAATGCTATGAAAGAAGTTAGATTAGCTTTAATTGAAGCGGATGTAGCTTTGGATGTTGTAAAACAATTTATTTCAGATGTAACTTCAGAAGCTCAAGGTCAACAAATTACTAAATCTGTAAAACCTGACCAAATGGTATTCAAAATTGTTCAAGATAAATTGACNGATCTGTTAGGCGGAAAGAATACAGAAAATGATATTAATTTATCATCACCTCCATCATCTATTATGCTGGTAGGACTTCAAGGTTCCGGAAAAACAACATCTGCAGCAAAAATGGGGATGATGTTAAAAAATTCTGGAAAGAAAGTACTTTTAGCGTCCTTAGACGTGCAAAGGCCTGCAGCTATGGAACAACTTCAGATCTTAGGTGATCAAACTAATATTGATGTTTTACCAATTGAAAAAAATCAAGGGCCTATAGNAATTACAAAAAGATCTAATCAGCTAGCTAAATTAAGTGGATATGATGTTGTAATATTAGACACAGCAGGGAGAACAAGTGTTGATGATGAATTGATGAATGAATTAAGTGAGGTATATAGTGAATCAAAACCTTCAGAAGTTTTTTTAGTAGCAGATGCGATGACAGGACAAGAAGCGGCAAATGTTGCTAAAAGTTTTAAAGAAAAATCTAATGTAACCAGTATTATTTTAACTAGAGTAGATGGTGANGCTAGAGGCGGAGCAGCTCTTAGTATGTCAAATATTACTAATTGTCCTATAAAGTTTATGGGTACAGGAGAAAAAATAGAGGCTTTTGAAACTTTTAAAGCAGAAAGAATTGCATCCCGAATTTTAGGTATGGGNGATGTTGTAAGTCTAGTTGAAAAAGCACAAAGTGAGGTTAAGGAAGAAGAAGCAAAAGATTTAGCAAAAAAAATATCTAAAGGNACGTTTGATTTTAATGATTTTAGGAAACAATTAAATCAAATGAAAAAAATGGGAGGAATGCAAGGTATTTTAAGTTTATTACCTGGAGCTCAAAAAATAAAAAAACAAATGGCAGTGGGCGGCTTAGATGATAAAATTTTAGTAAGAATGGACTCTATGATTTCTTCTATGACTTCTAAAGAAAGAGTTAATCCAAAAATATTAAATGGTTCGCGTAAAAGAAGAATAGCAGAAGGGTCAGGAAATTCTGTTCAAGATTTAAATCGTTTACTTAAACAATTTAAACAGATGACCTTAATGATGAAAAAAATGGGTAAAAAAGGTGGTAATATGGATATNTCAGATGCAATGAATATGCAAGGTATGGATATGCCAAATGGTTTACCAAAGGGTTTTAATCCAGGGTCATTCCCTTTTAGAAGAAGATAATAATTTAATTAATATAACAATAGTAAAGGAAACAATATGCCGTTAAAAATTAGACTTAGCCGTGGTGGGAATAAAAAAAGACCTCATTACAGAATAGTACTAGCTGATTCTAGAGCTCCTAGNGATGGAAGGTTCATAGAAAGATTAGGAACATATAACCCATTATTATCTAAAGATAATGACCANAGAATAGTTTTTAATGAAGAAAGAATAAAATATTGGNTAAAAAATGGAGCTAAGCCTTCAGACCGTATTACGAAGTTTTTATCTCAAGCTAAAATTATGGAAGATATTAAAAGAGACAATCCTAATAAGGCAAAGCCAAAAGCAAAGGCGCAAGAAAGAGCTCAAGCTATCGAAGATGCAAAAGTAGCTGCAGAGGAAGAAAAAGCTAAAGCAGAAGCAGCTCCAGCAGCAGAAGANGCTCCNGCAGCAGAAGCAGACTCCAGCAGCAGAAGAAGCTCCAGCAGCAGAAGCAGCTCCAGCAGCAGAAGCAGCTCCAGCAGCAGAAGAAGCTCCAGCAGCAGAAGAGACTCCNGCAGCAGAAGAGGCTCCAGCAGCAGAAGAAGCTCCNGCAGCGGATAAAAAGGAATAATTAAATAATTTTAAATGAATGATAATGATTTAATAGTTATAGGAGTAATTAAGGGAAAACATGGTATAAAAGGCCTAATAAAAGTTAAATGGTATACAGAAAATGCTGATGGATTAGAAAAATATAATCCCATATTTATGAAAGACGGAAGTAGTCACACTTTAAAAATTAGGTTTAAAAATAAAGATTTAGCAATTTGTTATATTGAAGGAGTTAATAATCCTGAAAAGGCTGAATTATTAAAAGGGNAGCAGCTTTTTGCAAAAAGATCTTTTTTTCCTGAGCTTGATGATAACGAATACTATCAGACTGATTTGATTGGATGCAGTGTGGAAAANAATAAAGGTCAATTCTTAGGAACAGTATCAGCAGTATTTGATTATGGTTCTTCTCCTTTGTTAGAGATAGGTAAGGATTTAGTGGTGTTTAATAATGATAATTTTCCTNTAGTAAAAATTAAAGAGAAAATAATTATTAGTGAATATGATTTTTTCGGAGATAGAAATAATGAAGAGTAAATGCTTTGAGGCAAGAGTTCTTACACTTTTTCCTGAAATGTTTCCAGGTCCTTTATCTTATTCTTTGGCTGGAAAGGCCATGGAGAATAAAATTTGGAATCTGAATACTATTAATATCAGAGATTACGCTGAGGACAAACATGGAACTGTTGATGATGANCCATATGGTGGAGGAGCTGGTATGATAATGAGACCAGATGTTCTAGGTAGAGCTTTTGATGAAAATAACCCAGGTAGAGAATGGAAAAAAATTATATTAACACCAAGAGGTAAGCCTCTTACTCAAAAAAAAGTTAGGGAAATTTCTTCTAAACCGGGAGTAATTATAGTATGNGGAAGATATGAAGGAATAGATGAAAGGTTTATATCTTCTAGGTCATTAGATGANGTATGTATAGGAGATTATGTTTTATCAGGTGGAGAGCCAGCTGCTTTAATTTTAATTGATGCAATAGTACGTTTATTAACTGGAACTATCGGAAGTAAAGAAAGTTTAATAGAAGAAAGTTTTGAAAATAATTTATTGGAGTATCCTCAATACACTCGACCATTTGACTGGGAAGGTATGAAACCNCCAGAAGTATTGTTATCAGGCAATCATAGTGAAATAGAAAAATGGAGACGATATATGGCTTTAGAAGATACAAAAAAACGTAGACCAGAACTTTTAATTAGTGAAAAAAAATAATTTTAGTGATAAATATATCTTATTAAAGAGAGGATAAAAAAATGAATATAATTGATGAGATTGAACAAGAGCAAATGAAGGAAATACGTGAAAAAAGAGATGTTCCTGAATTTAATGCTGGCGATACAATGAAAGTACATTTAAAAGTAGTAGANGGTACAAGAGAAAGAATACAAATTTTTGAAGGATTATGTATAGCTAAATCTAATAGATCTCTAAATTCTACTTTCACAGTAAGAAAAATATCTAATGGCGAAGGTGTGGAAAGAGTTTTTCCAGTTTATTCTCCATTAATTAGTAAATTAGAAGTTGTAAGAAGAGGTGATGTAAGACGAGCTAAGCTTTATTACCTTAGAGGAAGATCAGGTAAGAAAGCTAGAATAGCAGAAAAAAGGATGGATAATAAAACTGATAATGTATCCAAAAGCACTAAAAAAGAAGCTTCTGCAGAAATAGAAAAAAATAAAGATAATAATGAATAAAGCTTAAATATAATTAATTTAAGTTAGAGGTATTTTGTTTTGAAAAGGACTTTATTCGATAAAATATGGGAACAACACGTTGTTAATGAGAGACAAGATGGAAGTTCTTTAATATATATAGATAGGCACTTAGTACATGAAGTTACTAGCCCTCAAGCTTTTGAAGGTCTTAGAAATAGTAAAAGGTTTTTAAGAAGACCTGACTTAACTTTAGCTGTAGCAGATCATAATGTTCCTACCGAAAATAGAGTAGAGGGTATAAAAGATGATGTTGCCAGAATACAGGTAGAAACTCTAGAAAAAAATGTTAAAGAGTTTCAGGTTCCTTACATACCACTAATGGATTCGCGTCAGGGAATAGTTCATGTCATAGGACCTGAACAAGGTTTTACTTTACCCGGTTGTACATTAGTTTGTGGTGACAGTCATACTTCTACACATGGGGCATTTGGAGCACTTGCTTTTGGAATAGGTACAAGCGAGGTAGAACATGTTTTTGCAACTCAAACATTAGTGCAAAAGAGACCCAAAACTATGTTAATAAATGTATCAGGTAAATTATCACTTGGAGTTACGGCAAAAGATATAGCTTTAGGTATAATTAAAAAATTGGGTACTTCAGGTGGAACAGGCTTCGTCTTAGAATATGCAGGAGAGGCAATATCTAATTTGAGTATTGAAGGACGAATGACTTTATGTAACATGTCCATAGAAGCAGGAGCAAGAGCAGGTTTAGTAGCACCCGATAATAAAACATATGAATATATCAAAAATAGACCTATGTCTCCTAAAGGAGACTCATTTGAAAAAGCATTAGCTGAATGGATGTTGTTACCTAGTGATGAGGGAGCTAGTTACGATGAGGTAGTTAATATAGATGCTACTTCTCTTGAGCCTCATTTGACTTGGGGNACAAGTCCTGAAGATGTTCTTCCTATAAATAGTCAGGTGCCAGACCCAAAAAATATTGAAAAAGAAACTTTAAAAAATGCTATGCAAGATTCGCTAGATTATATGGGGTTGAAACCAGGTAGTCTCCTAACTGATATAAAAATAGATAAAGTATTTATTGGATCTTGTACTAATAGTAGAATTGAAGACCTTAGAGAAGCAGCATCAATTGCTAAAGGTAAGAAGGTAAATGATTCTGTTCATGCAATGGTTGTGCCAGGTTCCGGATTAATTAAAGANCAAGCTGAAAAAGAAGGAATTGCTGATATTTTAATTCAAGCAGGTTTTGATTGGAGAGAACCAGGATGTTCTATGTGTTTAGGAATGAATCCTGATCAATTAAAACCTAAAGAAAGATGTGCCTCCACATCAAATAGAAATTTTAGAGGTAGGCAAGGAAGAGATGGAAGAACGCATTTAGTCAGTCCAGGTATGGCAGCAGCTGCAGCTATAGCTGGACATTTTGTTGATGTAAGAAATTTTAATTGAAAACTGGTATTACAAGAAATGAAATCTTTTAATAAATTAAGTGGTATAGTGGCTTCCTTGCCTCAGTTAAATATTGATACAGATGCAATTATACCTAAGCAGTTTTTGAAAACAATTGAAAGAACTGGTTTGGGAAAACATCTGTTTCATGAAAAAAGATATAACAAGGAAAATAATTTAAATGAAAATTTTGTATTAAATCAAGAACCATGGAATAAGTCTAAATTTATTGTTGCTGGTGATAACTTTGGATGTGGTTCTAGTAGAGAACACGNACCCTGGGCTTTGTTGGATTTTGGTATAAGTTGTATTATTTCAACATCTTTTGCAGATATATTTTATAATAATTGTTTTAAAAATGGCGTATTACCCGTTATTTTAGANGAAAAGNATGTAATTGAAATCAGCAAGCTAGCAGATGAAGGAATTGAAATTTCTATAGATTTAGAAGAACAACAAATAATAGCTCAAAATAAAATTTATAAATTTGATATAGATCCATATAGAAAACATTGCTTGCTAAATGGGCTTGATGATATAGGGATTACTCTAGAAAATGAAAATAAAATTAATTCTTATGAGGACAAATTAAGTAATAAAAAATGGTATGTCCCTGAGAAAATTTAATAATTAAATAGGTGATTTATGAAAAGTAATAGAAAAGTTTTAATGCTTCCTGGTGATGGAATTGGTCCTGAAGTAATGAATGAAACAAAAAAAGTAATTAATTGGTTTGATAAAAGAAGAGAAGTAGGTTTTGATTTAGATGAGGGTTTAGTTGGTGGAGCTTCATATGATAAACATAAAACACCCTTAACTGACGAAGTAATGGATAAAGCATTTAATTCTGATGGTGTTTTATTTGGGGCAGTAGGAGGCCCTACATATGATAATCTTCCATTTTCAGAAAAACCAGAAAGAGGTTTATTAAGATTAAGAAAAGAGCTTGGTTTATTTGCTAATTTAAGGCCTGCAATAGTATTTGATGCATTAGCAGATGCCTCTAGCTTAAAAAAAGAAATTGTATCAGGTTTAGATATAATGATCCTGAGAGAGTTAACGGGTGGAATATATTTTGGAGAACCTAGAGGAATTAATGAGCTACCAGATGGTTCGAAAGTAGGTATAAATACAGAGGTTTATTCAACTAATGAAATTAGAAGAGTAGGAGATGTGGCTTTTGAATTAGCATCAAAAAGAAGAGGATTAGTTCATTCCGTTGAAAAAGCTAACGTAATGGAAAGTGGATTATTCTGGCGTCAAGAAATGCAAAAATTATATGAAGAAAAATATGAAGATTTAAAATTAGAACATATGTATGCAGATAATTGTGCGATGCAGTTAGTTAGAGATCCTCATCAATTTGATGTCATTGTTACAACAAATCTCTTTGGAGATTTATTATCAGATATTTCTGCTCAACTTACTGGCTCTTTAGGCATGCTTCCTTCTGCATCTTTGGGTATAGTGAATGAATATGGTATTAGAAAATCTTTATTTGAACCAGTGCATGGTAGTGCACCAGATATATCTGGACAAGGTAAAGCTAACCCAATTGCAATGATACTATCTTTTTCAATGATGCTGCGATATTCTTTAGATAGAATTGAAGATGCTAATTTGGTAGAACAAGCCGTTACTAAAGCATTAGAAGATGGCTTAAGAACTGCCGATATTATGCAACCAGGTAAAACTTTAATTTCTACTGAACAAATGGGGGCAGAGATATGCAACCGATTAGATCAATTATCCGTATAGTATATAGGAGTTTATAATGAGTTATAATGTTGCTGTTTTGGGAGCCACCGGTGCTGTTGGCCATGAAATGCTTACTATTTTGGAAGAAAGGGATTTTCCAATAAAGAATATTTATGCATTGGCTTCAAAAAGATCAGTTGGTAAAGAGGTAAGTTTTGGAGATGAAGTTTTAAAAGTACAAGATGTTGAAAAGTTTGACTTTTCCACTGCAGATATTGCTCTATTTTCAGCTGGATCTAGTGTCTCAAAAATTTGGGCACCGATTGCTGGTGAAAAAGGTTGCATAGTAATTGATAATACATCTTTCTTTCGAATGGATCCAGATGTTCCTTTAGTAGTTCCAGAAGTTAATCCTGAAGCACTAGAAAACTATAGAAATAAAAATATTATAGCTAATCCAAATTGTTCTACTATACAAATGTTAGTTCCATTAAAACCTTTACATGACCTAGCTATAATTAAGAGGGTAGTTGTATCAACTTACCAATCTGTTTCAGGAGCAGGTAAATCTGCTATGGATGAACTCTGGGATCAGACTAGGAAAATGTTTTTTAATGAAACAATAGAAACTAAGAATTTTTCTAAAAGAATAGCTTTTAATGTAATTCCTCACATAGATAAATTTTTAGATGATGGAACTACGAAAGAAGAGCAAAAAATGGTAGATGAAACTAAGAAAATTTTAGATAGTTCTATTGAAGTAAGCGCAACATGTGTAAGAGTTCCAGTTTTTATTGGGCATGCTGAATCTGTTAATATTGAATTTGAATCAAATATAAGCATTGAGGAAATAAGAAGTATATTGTCTGATGCACCAGGTGTGTCCCTAATTGATGATGTTGAAACAGATACATATATTACACCTATTGAGTGTGTATCAGATTTTTCTGTCTTCGTCTCACGTCTTAGAATTGACCATACTTTGCCTAATGGAATTAATATGTGGGTTGTTGCAGATAATTTAAGAAAAGGAGCTGCTTTAAATTCAGTTCAAATAGCCGAAGAATTAATTAATAGAAAGTTTATCTAATGAAAGATAAACAGACTTTAGATTCCAGGCCATTATCTCCACATTTACAGGTTTATAAACCTCAAATAACCTCAATATTATCAATATCCCATAGAATATCAGGAATATTTTTATCATTAGGGCTAATAACCATGTCTCTCTTTATTTTATTACTAGCTATAGGTAAAGATAGTTTTTTTCTGTGGATATTATTTTCAACTTCTTTTTTAGGGGAAGTAATTTTATTTGGTTGGGTATTTGCCCTGTCTTTTCATATGCTTAATGGCATTAGACATTTATTTTGGGATTATGGCATAGGATTATCCTTAACTGTTTCTAAATGGACAGGATTAATTGTTTGTTTTACTAGTGTAATTATAAGTATTATATTTGGAATTATTTTATTGGAATTGATATTATGAATAGTGCTGTTAAACACTGGAAAATTCAGAGATATTCAGCAATAATGAATTTATTTATAGCTCTTTGGCTTGCTGTTTCACTTTTGTGTATACAAGGTAATTCATATGAGGAAACTATAAAATGGTTAAAATATCCTATAAATTCTATTTTGATTTCTCTTTTCTTTATTACAAGCTTTCTTCATATGAGATTAGGTTTACAAGTTGTAATTGAGGATTATGTATCTAAAATTTTATTAAGAAAAAGATTGATTATAGGTATAAACAGCCTTAGCTGGATATTAACAATAATATCAATTATTTCAGTCTTAAAAATAGTTATTTTTAATTAGGAGTAAAATATGTCTAATGCCTATAATATTATAGATCACAAATATGATGTAATAGTAGTTGGTGCTGGAGGTGCAGGATTACGTGCCACTCTAGGACTAGCCGAGAAAGGCTTAAAGACTGCCTGTTTAACCAAAGTTTTTCCTACTCGTTCTCATACTGTTGCTGCACAAGGAGGTATTAGCGCTGCCCTGGGTAATATGGGGGAGGATGATTGGCGTTGGCATATGTATGATACAGTCAAGGGAAGTGACTGGCTTGGAGATCAAGATGCAATTGAATATATGTGTAAAGAGGCTAACGCAGCTGTAATAGAATTAGAGAAGTATGGTGTACCTTTTTCTAGAACAGAAGAAGGTAAGATTTATCAAAGGCCATTTGGTGGAATGACCACAGAGTTTGGTGATGGACCTCAGGCACATAGAACATGTTCAGCAGCTGATAGGACTGGTCATGCTATACTTCATACGTTATATCAACAAGCTTTGAAAAATAATGCAGAGTTTTTTATAGAATATTTTGCTTTAGACTTAATTATGGAAGATGGAGTCTGTAGAGGTGTGATGGCTTGGTGTTTAGAAGATGGAACTATTCACAGGTTTTTAGCACAAAGTGTTGTTTTAGCAACAGGTGGTTATGGTAGAGTATATTTTTCTGCTACCTCAGCTCATACATGTACTGGTGATGGGAATGCAATGGCTTTAAGAGCAGGCCTTCCCCTTCAAGATATGGAATTTGTTCAGTTTCATCCAACTGGAATTTATGGAGCGGGTTGTTTGATTACGGAGGGAACACGCGGAGAAGGAGGTTACTTAACTAACAGTTCTGGAGAGAGATTTATGGAGAGATATGCTCCACACGCGAAGGATCTTGCCTCAAGAGATGTTGTTGCAAGAGCTATGACTGTAGAAGTTCACGAAGGAAGAGGTGTAGGAAAAAATGCGGATCATATATTTCTACATCTAGAGCATTTAGATTCAGAGGTTATCAATGAAAAACTTCCAGGTATAAAAGAAACTGCTAAAATTTTTGCAGGTGTTGATGTCAGCCGTGAACCAATTCCTGTACTGCCTACTTGTCATTATAACATGGGAGGAATTCCTGCAAAATATACAGGAGAAGTTCTTACTGGAAAAGGAACTGACAATAAAGAAATTATGCCAGGATTATGTGCAGTCGGAGAAGCTGCTTGTGTTTCTGTTCATGGAGCAAATCGATTAGGGTCTAATTCTTTGCTTGATTTAGTGGTTTTTGGAAGAGCTGCAGGTATTCATTTAGGAGATTCTTTAAAACCTGGTGCAACACAAAAACCAGTAAGTAAAAATCTTGGAGATGAGGCATTAGATAGGTTAAATAATATAAGATATTCTAAAGGAGCTTCTCAAACTTCGAGCATTCGTTTAGAAATGCAGAGGGCTATGCAAGAAAACTGTGCAGTTTTTAGAACAGGTGACATTCTAGATAAAGGAATGAAAAGAATAAATAATGTATGGGAAGAGTTTAAAGATATTTCTCTTACTGATAAATCTATGATTTGGAATACAGATTTACTTGAAACTTTAGAGTTAAAAAATCTACTAGAACAAGCAATGGTGACTATGGCTTCTGCTAGAAATAGAAAAGAAAGTAGAGGAGCACATGCTAGAGAAGATTTTCCTGATCGTGATGATGATAATTGGTTATTTCATTCTTTAGCTTGGGAAAAAGATGGAGAAGTTAAACTGGGTAGTAGCAAAGTTACTCTAAATTCTTTAACTAATGATGTACAAAGTTTTCCTCCAAAAGCGAGAGTTTATTAATATGGTACAATTAACACTTCCTAAGAATTCTAGAGTTTTAAAGGGAAATTTATTTTCTTTGGAAACAGATGCTAAAGGAAAGAAGACATTTAAGATATATAGGTATGACCCAGAAAAAAAAGAAAATCCAAGATTAGACACTTATGAGATTGACTTAAAGAAATGTGGACCTATGGTTTTAGATGCATTGATTTATATAAAAAATGAACTGGATCCGAGTTTAACATTTAGAAGATCCTGTCGTGAGGGAGTTTGTGGTTCATGTTCAATGAATATTGATGGTACAAATACTTTAGCGTGTACTAAAAATATTAATGATGTTAGAGGAGATTTAAAAATTTATCCTCTACCTCATATGAAAGTTATAAAAGATCTAGTTCCAGATTTATCGAATGCTTATAAGCAGTACGCTTCTATTGAACCTTGGCTTAAAAGCACAACCGAAACTGAAGATGGGCTGGAAAAAAGGCAATCTCCTGATGAGCGTAAGGAATTAGATGGAGCTTATGAATGTATATTATGTTTTTGCTGTTCAACTAGTTGTCCATCATATTGGTGGAATGGTGATGAATATTTGGGTCCTGCAACTTTGCTCCAAGCTTATCGCTGGATCTCTGATTCAAGAGATGAAGCAAGAGAAGAACGTTTAGACTATTTAGAAGATTCTTTTAAGCTATATAGGTGTCATACTATTATGAATTGCACCAAAACTTGTCCTAAGGGATTAAATCCAGCTAAAGCAATATCAAAAATAAAAAAAGCAATCTCTGAAAGAACTTAACATTAACTTTCTTTTGTAGTAGTTCTTTAATTCATGATGTGGTTTTTTATAATTTTAGGTTTACTTATACTAGTGTCTTCTGGAGATTTTCTTGTACGTGGCTCCGTTGCTCTGGCAAATATTTTCAAAATCTCTCCTTATATTATAGCAGCTACATTTGTAGCTTTTGGAACATCCGCTCCAGAATTATTTGTTTCAGGAATAGCTAGTTATTCTGGTCATCCAGCTGCCGCAATTGGGAATATATTAGGGTCGAATTTTGCTAATGTATTTTTAGCATTAGGAATGACTGCATTAATTTTATCAATTTCAACACCTAAAAATAAGTTTCCTTTAGAAATTAAGGTATTACTATTTAGCTCTATAATATTTATATTAATATTGTATAATGTATCTTTAATTAGGTGGTGGATGGGATTACTATTATTAGTATCCCTTATTACATATATTATATATCTTATCAAATATGATACTAGAAAAGATTCTGAGGAGATTATAGAAGAGAATTTATCTTTATCTAAATCTATATTTATATTTTTATCAGGTTTAATAGGTGTTTCATTAGGAGCTAATTTATTAATTGAAGGCTCTATAGATTTAGCACACTATTTTGGAATTAGAGAAACTGTTATAGGTCTAGGAGTATTAGCATTTGGAACTTCTTTACCGGAAGTAGCAACTTCAATTATTGCAGCAATAAAGAAAGAGAATAACATTGCTATAGGTAATATAGTTGGCTCAAATATATTTAATATTTTAGGAATTGGTGGAGTAACTATATTAATTTCTGGTAATGACTTTTTAAATATAAATAATATTATAACTATATACGATATTATTCCGTTTTTATTATCAACTATTATCTTGGTTTATTTTTATAAATTTAATGCCAATATTAATAGGTTATATGGAATTATATTTGTTATCTTTTATTTAATATGGATATTTTATATTTTTCTAAATTAGTATTAGTAAATATTAATTCTTTAGTATATTTATAAAAACGGTTAAAAAATTAAATTTATTTTTTTATATGGAGTAAAAATTATGACAATTGTTGGTCACAGAATTAATGGAAAATTAGAAGTTGAAGAAAACTCGAGATTAGGAGATGTATATAATCCTGCTACTGGAGAAGTTGAGCGCCAGGTAGCACTCGCTTCCGTTAATCAAGTTAATAGTGCAGTAAAAGCTGCGAAAGATGCTTTAGAAGCTTGGAGTCAAACGCCACCAATTCAAAGAGCAAGAGTAATGTTTAAATATAAACAACTCATTGAAGAGAATATAGATGAATTAGCTGACCTTGTAGGTAGAGAACATGGAAAAACTTTAGTAGATGCAAAAGGTTCAGTTATAAGAGGATTAGAGGTAGTAGAATTTGCTTGTGGTATACCTCATCTTCTCAAGGGAGAATATACAGAACAAGTAGGAACTGGAGTAGATAGTTTTTCTATTAGGCAGCCAGTAGGAATTGCCGCCGGTATAACGCCATTTAATTTTCCTGCAATGGTTCCATTATGGATGTTTCCTATTGCAATTGCATGTGGGAATACATTTATTTTAAAACCTAGTGAACGAGATCCTTCGTGTCCTATGAAGTTGGCGGAATTATTAGAAGAAGCTGGTGCTCCAGCAGGTGTTTTAAATGTTGTAAATGGTGATAAAGAAGCTGTAGATGCAATATTAGACCATCCTGATATAGGTGCAGTTTCATTTGTTGGTTCTACGCCAGTTGCAAAACATGTTTATTCTAGAGGTTCTCTAGCTGGAAAACGGGTTCAGGCATTAGGAGGAGCTAAAAATCACATGGTAGTAATGCCAGATGCAGATTTAGATCAAACAGTAGATGCCTTAATGGGTGCAGCATATGGATCTGCAGGTGAGCGTTGTATGGCAATAAGTGTTGCTGTGGCTGTAGGAGATATAGGTGATAAATTAATCGAAAAAATGGCACCAAAAGTAAGTGGTTTAAAAATTGGACCTTGGGATGACCCAGAGGCTGAAATGGGCCCTATAGTTACAAGACAATCATTTGATAAAATTACTAATTTAATAAACGAAGGTGAGAAAGATGGTGCTGATATAATAGTTGATGGCAGAAATCTTACATTACAAGGGTATGAAAAAGGTAATTTTATGGGAGGAACTTTATTTGATAATGTTAAACCTGGTATGTCTATATACGATCAAGAAATCTTTGGTCCAGTTCTTTCAACAGTAAGGGCAAAGAATTATTCAGAGGCATTAGATTTAGTTAAGTCTAATCCTTATGGAAATGGAGTTTCTATTTTTACTAGAGATGGAGATACTGCTAGAGACTTTGCATCTAAAGCAAATATTGGAATGGTAGGTATTAATATTCCAATTCCTGTTCCAGTCGCATATCATAGTTTTGGTGGTTGGAAAGATTCTTTATTTGGTTCCAATAATGCACATGGAATGGATGGGGTAAGATTTTATACAAGAATTAAAACAGTTTCTGCTCGATGGCCTTCAGGAATTAAAGATGGAGCTCTCTTTACAATGCCTATTATGAAATAATAATAAAGGATGATTTTTTGAGTAATTCAAATGCTGTATCTGTTTTATATAAAAAATTAGTAGAAGCAGGTACAGTAACTGAAGACCATGGACAATTAAATGCTATTAACGCTTTAGATAATTTATACAATCAAATTACATCAAATATTTATTTTAAAAATTTATTCTCAAATAAAAAAGATATGGGAGTATATATCTTCGGTCGGGTAGGAAGAGGTAAATCCTATCTTATGGATATATTCTATAAATTAGTTCAAGATAAAAGGTGTATGAGATTACATCATCACGATTTTATGAAGAGTATTTATGCTTATATGAAAGAGAGTAGATTATCAAATCATAGAAACCCTTTAAACCATGCAATTGGTAAATTAACTAAGGGTATTAGCTTATTATGTGTTGATGAATTTGAAGTATTAGATGTGGCCGATGCAATGATATTAGAAAAAATATATGAAATACTGTTTAAAAAAAATATAAAAGTAGTTCTAACATCTAATACCTCTCCTTCAAATTTATATAAAAATGGTCTTCAGAGAGAGCGTTTTATTCCTTATATAAATTTAATAGAAAAATATTTATCAGTACAAGAGGTTAAAGATGGAAAGGATTATAGAATAAAAATTAATGACCATATAGGAATTCATGAGTTTCAGGACTTTTATTATTTACCTGCAAATACAAAATTATATGAAAAATTATTCAATATTTTAAGAAATAATAACAAGGTAGAATCTATAGATATAGAATATAATAAGAGGAAGATGAAGATTGAAAAAATTGCTAATCGTGTATCAATTTTTTCTTTTGAAAAATTATGTGAAGAAAATTTATCGGCTATTGATTATTACCAAATAGTAAATGTGTGTGATTGGATCATTATTGTTAATATTCCAGAGTTAGCTGAAAAAGATAGAAATAAGGCTAAAAGGTTTCAAATTCTTTTAGATATTTTGTATGATAAGAAAATAGGATTAGCTTTATCATCAAATATTAAGCCTGAAGATATTTATATAGCAGGAGATGGTTATATGGAATTTAGAAGAACTGTTTCTAGAATATATGAAATGACTAATAAGGATTGGTTAAATAAATTAAAAAATAAAAATTTTAAAAAATTATTAAGTTCATGATAGTTATATCAAATTAAATTCTTAAATATATATGGAGGTCACGTGTCTAATCAAATTATTATTCCAAGTATTATGCAAATAGGTTCTGGTGCAATCAAAGAATTAGGAAATATAATGAATAATATGGGTTATAAAAATCCATTAATTATAACTGATTCTATGATGATAGAATTAGGATATATATCTAGATTAGAAGAAATTTTGAAAAGTAAAAATATTATTGCAGATATTTTTAAAGATACAATCCCTGAACCTACAGTTAAATCTATTCAAAATGGAGTTAATAAAGTTAAAGATGGAAATTATGACTCTTTAATTGCTCTGGGAGGTGGTAGTCCAATTGATAGTGCAAAGGCAATAAGTATTTTAGGAAAATTTGGTGGTAATATGAAGGAATATAAATTTCCCCGAATAGTAGATGAACTGGGAATTCCAGTTTTAGCAATTCCTACAACAGCTGGAACAGGGTCAGAAGTTACAAAGTTTACAATAATCTCTGATGAGACAACAGATGAAAAAATGTTATGTGTGGGGAAAGGGTTTATGCCTTGTGTTGCTATTGTTGATTATGAGCTAACTCTTAGTTTGCCGCAAAGATCCACTGCTGATACCGGGATAGATGCCCTAACTCATGCAATGGAAGCGTATGTTAGTAAAAAAGCAAATAAATTTAGTGATGCACAAGCTTTGCAAGCTATGAATTTAATAGCTCCTAATTTAAGAAAAGTTTTCCATGATGGAAGTAATAGAGAGGCCAGAGAAAAAATGATGTTAGGAGCAACATTAGCTGGAGTCGCTTTCTCAAATGCTTCAGTAGCTTTAGTGCATGGGATGAGTAGACCTATAGGGGCATTTTATCATGTTCCTCATGGGTTATCAAATGCAATGTTACTACCTTCTGTAACAGAATTTTCAATCCCTGCTGCAACTAAACGTTATGCAGATTGCGCACGAGCAATGGAGGTAGCTTTAAAAGAAGATAGTGATGAAGATGCTAATAAGAAGCTTTTAATTGAACTTGAGGATATTAATAAAGAACTAAATGTGCCTACCCCAAAAGAGTTTGGCATAAATGAAAAAGATTTTATGAATAATTTAGAAATTATGGCTGAGCAAGCTTTAGCTTCAGGTTCACCTGGAAATAATCCTAGAGTCCCTGATAATAAAGAAATAATAAATATCTATAAACTATTATGGACATGAATATAAATTATTTTTTGGAATGAAATATTAACACTTTAATAAAAGATATTTATAGGTATATATAAATATTATTAAATTAATAAAAAGGATTATAAAATGTCTAAATCTAAAATTGCACTTGTTGGTTCTGGAGCTATTGGAGGAACATTAGCTCATCTAGTTGGCTTAAAAGAATTGGGAGATGTAGTCCTTTTAGATATAGCTAAGGGGATTCCGGAAGGTAAAAGTTTAGACATAGCTCAATCTTCTCCTGTTGAGGGTTTTGACGTAAGCATGCGAGGAGGAAGTAATTATAGCCTATTAAGAAATTCAGACGTAGTTATTGTAACTGCAGGTATTCCTAGAAAACCAGGAATGAGTAGAGACGATTTNTTAGGNATTAATTTAGGTGTTATGAAAACTGTAGGAGAAGGAATAAAAAAATATTGTCCTAATGCTTTTGTAATATGCATTACCAATCCACTTGATGCCATGGTATGGGCTTTGAGAGCATTTAGTGGTTTACCGGCAAACAAAGTTGTTGGTATGGCCGGTGTANTAGACAGCTCAAGATTTAGATATTTTTTATCAGAAGAACTTCAAGTTTCTATATCAGATGTTACTGCATTTGTTATGGGAGGCCATGGCGATACGATGGTTCCNTTAATTAGGTATTCTTCCGTNGCAGGTATACCTTTATCTGAATTAATTAAAATGGGNTGGATTAGNAAAANTAAACTAAATGAAATTGTCCAAAGAACGAGGGATGGAGGAGCNGAAATTGTTTCTTTACTTAAAACAGGTTCAGCATTTTATGCTCCAGCAACATCAGCAATTCAGATGGCAGAAAGTTATTTAAAAGATAAGAAAAAAGTATTACCATGTGCTGCTATGTTGAATGGTGAATANGGTATTAAAGGAATGTATGTAGGAGTTCCTGTAATAATTGGAAAAAAAGGTATTGAAAAGGTAGTAGAAGTTAGCTTAGATAGTTCCGAAAAAGCTATGTTTAAAAAATCTTTAAAAGCTGTTAATGAGCTAGTTTCAGCNTGCAAAGATATAGATAAGTCTTTAACTNCTCACTTTAGAAAGATTAAATTATAATTTCTTAATTTATTTTTCTTTAATATTTATAGTTTAAACTTTTTGTTTATCATGATAGATAAAGTTTATTATTATTTATAATAAAATTATTGGTAATAACTGATGAATATTCANGAATTTCAAGCAAAAAAAATATTGGCTGAATATGGTGTAAGTATTCCTAAGGGAAAAGAAGCTTATAGTGTAGATGAGGCTGTTTCCGTAGCAAAAGATATAGGTGGAAAAAAGTGGGTAGTAAAGGCTCAAATTCATGCTGGTGGAAGAGGAAAAGCAGGTGGAGTTAAAATAGCNGATAGTATAGAAGAAGTTGAAGAAATAAGTAAATCACTCTTAGGCATGCAGTTAGTTACCCATCAAACTGGACCTGAAGGTAAAAAAGTTAATAAAATCTTTATCGAACAAGGNATAAATATTATTAGTGAACTTTATCTTGGNGTTGTTCTAGATAGAAGTAATGAAAAATATGTAATGATGGCCTCTACTGAAGGTGGTACAGAAATAGAGGTTGTTGCAAAAAAANCACCAGAAAAAATATTTAAGGCTGAAATAGANTCTTTATTAGGAATGCAACCATATCAAGCNAGACAGCTAGTTTTTAAATTAGGTTTAGAAAANTCTATATCAAACAAAGCTNTAAAATTTATATTAGCTCTATCTAAAGCTGTTGAACAAACAGANGCNAGTCTAGTTGAAATTAACCCTTTAGTAGTAACTGAAGATGANGTTCTTGCTCTAGATGCTAAAATGAACTTTGATGATAATGCATTATATAGACAACAAGATATAGAAAAATTGAGNGATGAAGACGAAGAAGATCCTAGAGAGCTTGAAGCGACAAAANATGATTTAAATTATATTACTCTTGAAGGTAATATTGGCTGTATGGTAAATGGGGCAGGATTAGCTATGGCTACAATGGATATTATTAAATTAGAAGGAGGCAATCCTGCTAATTTTTTAGATGTTGGAGGAGGAGCAAGTAAAGAAAGAGTAGAGCAAGCATTTAAAATTATATTTTCTGATAAAAAAGTTAAAGCNGTACTTGTCAATATATTTGGAGGAATAATGCGTTGTGATATTATTGCTGAAGGAGTTGTAGCTGCTGCAAAAAATATTGATATTAGAGTTCCACTAATAGTCCGTTTGGCTGGAACAAATGTAGAAAAAGGTAAAGAAATTTTAAATAGTTCAGGTTTAGATATAATTAGTGCAGATAATTTAGGTGATGCTGCAAAAAAAGTAGTTCAATCTATTAAGGAATTATAATGTCTATAATTGTAAATTCAGAAACTAAAGTCATCTGCCAAGGNTTTACTGGTGCGCAGGGAACATTTCATTCTGAACAGGCCATAGCTTATGGAACAAAAATGGTAGGAGGAGTTTCACCTGGAAAAGGAGGGAGTCATCATTTAGATTTACCTGTATATAATTCGGTTGATGAAGCAGTCTATAATACAGACGCTAATGCAAGTGTAATTTATGTGCCTCCACCTTTTGCAGCAGATGCTATATTAGAAGCTNTTGATGCAAAGATAGAGTTAATTGTGTGCATAACTGAAGGTATTCCTATATTGGATATGGTTAAAGTAAAGAACGTTTTAAATAATTCTAAAAGTAGGTTAATNGGACCAAATTGCCCAGGAATAATTACTCCTAATCAATGTAAAATAGGTATCATGCCAGGACATATTTGTATGGATGGTAATATTGGAATAGTTTCAAGGTCAGGAACTTTAACTTACGAAGCAGTTGATCAAACTACAGCCTGTAAATTGGGCCAAACTACATGTGTAGGTATAGGAGGTGATCCCATTCCTGGTACAAATTTTATTGATACTTTAGAGCTTTTTCTTGCAGATGAGGCTACTCAAGGAATTATTATGATAGGTGAAATTGGAGGCTCTGCAGAAGAGGAAGCTGCAGAATATATTAAAAGTTCAAAAATTAAAAAACCNACAGTAGGTTTTATTGCTGGTTTAAGTGCNCCTGAAGGAAAAAGAATGGGACATGCAGGTGCAATTATATCTGGAGGTAGTGGAGGAGCGGAAGATAAGATTGAAGCTTTAAANTCNGCAGGAGTTTCAATAGCTTCTTCNCCNGCAACTATCGGNGAAGAGATGTTAAAAATTATATGATAGAATTAAGGGTTAAAAAGTTTTGTTAATGCAATCTTTAAATAAACAAGATCGTATAAAAGAGTTNAAGCAACTATATATTACCTATCTAAAAGACAGAAATTTAGTAAATATAGAATGGCAAGAATTTTTTGATGATCTTACTCCAGATGCTTGCTCATTTTTATCAAATTTGAATATTAGTAATAAGGCTAATTTTCAAGCTCAAAAAGAGTTAACTTTATCATCAAGTGAAGATAGCAGGTCATCTACTTTAGATTCTATAAGGGCCTTAATGTTAATTAGAGCTTATAGAGTAAGAGGTCACTTGAAAGCTAATTTAGATCCTTTAAATTTAACAAAATCTCTTGATCATCCGGAGCTTAAACCAGAAAGTTATGGTTTTGAAGAAAAAGATATGGATAGACCTATATTTATAGATAATGTGCTAGGACTAGAATCTGCAACACTAAGAGAAATTTTATTAAATTTAGAAGCTACTTATTGTGGAACTATAGGCGTTCAGTTTATGCATATTCAAGATCCTGAACAAAAGGCTTGGATGCAAAAGACTCTAGAAAATGTTTTAAATCAGCCAGATTTTACTGATATGGGAAAAAAAGCAATTTATGAAAGATTGGTTGCTGCAGAAACTTTTGAGAAGTTTTTAGATAGAAAATATACTGGTACAAAAAGATTTGGATTAGAAGGTTCGGAAGCAATGATTCCTGCATTAGAGCAAATTCTTAAAAGAGGTGGGAAATTAGGCTTAGAAGAAGTGGTAATAGGCACTGCACATAGAGGAAGGCTCAATGTGCTTGCTAATTTTATGGGTAAGCCCTTTGAAGCTATTTTTTCGGAGTTTCAAGGAAACTCTTCACAACCAGAAAATATCCAAGGTGCAGGAGATGTTAAATATCATTTAGGGACATCTTCTGATAGAACTTTTGATGGTAAAAAAGTACATTTATCACTTACAGCAAATCCATCACATTTAGAGGCTGTGAATCCAGTGGTGGTTGGAAAAGTACGAGCTAAACAAGATCAGAAAGAAGATTTAGGAAGACGAAAGGTTGCTGCTCTTTTGATACATGGAGATGCAGCCTTTTCTGGCCAAGGATTAGTTCCTGAGACTTTAGACTTATCAGAACTAAAAGGTTATAGAATTGGTGGAACAATTCACTTTATAATAAACAATCAAATCGGTTTTACTACAAATCCTGTAAATGCTCGTTCAGGACCTTACTGTTCAGATGTAGCTTTAATGATACAAGCTCCTATATTACATGTTAATGGAGACGACCCAGAAGCTGTTGTTCATGCAGCAAGAATAGCAATTGAATTCCGACAAAAATTTAATAAGGACATAGTAGTAGATATGTTTTGTTATAGACGCCACGGTCATAATGAAGGAGATGAACCAGCTTTTACTCAACCTACTATGTATAAAGCAATATCAGATCACCCTTCAACACGAGAGATATATAGTAAAAAACTCATAAAAGAAAAATTAATTTCTAAGGAAGAATCAGAAAAATATCTATTAGATTGGTATGCCAGATTAGAGGAAGAATATAAAAAAGCAAATTCATATAAGCCAGATAAAGCAGATTGGTTTAGTGGTGTATGGGAAGGTTTAGATATAGCTAGAGAAAAAGGAAAAAGAAGAGGTGATACTAGTATAAGCCTAGATAAATTTAAAATAGTAGGACAGGGATTAACTAAATTACCAAAAAATTTCAATGTACATAAAAAATTAAAAAAATTAATTGATCAAAAAAAGTTATCTTTTGAGGGAAAAAATCCTATAGATTGGTCTTCAGCAGAATCATTAGCTTTAGGAAGTTTACTTGTTGAGGGAGTAAAAATTAGGCTAACTGGACAAGATTCAGGAAGAGGAACATTTTCTCAAAGGCATGCAGTATTAGTTGATCAAAAAAATGATAATAAAATAATTTTACTAAATAATATAAAAAAAAATCAGGCTATATTTGAAATAGTAGACAGTCCTTTATCTGAGGCGTCAGTTTTAGGTTTTGAATATGGATATTCATTGGCAGAACCTAACGCTTTAGTCATGTGGGAAGCACAATTTGGAGATTTTGCAAATGGAGCGCAAGTAATTATTGATCAATTTATTTCTTCAGGAGAGAGCAAATGGTTAAGAATGTCAGGATTAACTTTATTATTACCGCATGGTTATGAAGGACAAGGACCAGAACATTCCTCTGCTAGAATGGAAAGGTTTTTACAATTATGTGCAGAAGACAACTTACAAGTAGTAAATTGTACCACTCCTGCTAATTATTTCCATGTTTTAAGGAGACAAATGCATAGATCGTTTAGAAAGCCATTAATAATATTTACACCAAAATCTTTACTACGTAATAAAAATGCAGTTTCAAAAATTTCTGACATAACATCAGGTTCATGGTTTCACAGAGTTTTACCAGATCCAAAAAAATCATTAAAAAAAGATAATGTAAAGAGAGTAGTTTTATGCTCAGGAAAAGTTTTCTATGATTTAGTTAAATTGAGAGAAGAAAAAAAATTAATAAATGTTAGATTGATTAGAATTGAACAACTTTATCCTTTTCCTGAAGATGCTGTAGTCAGAGAGTTAAAAAATTTTTCTAAAGCGAAAATAATTTGGTGTCAGGAAGAGCCTAAAAATATGGGGGCATGGACTTATATAAGCACATTAATAGAAGACGTAATGATTAAGGTTGGTTCTAAACAAAATAGATTATTTTATGCAGGAAGGGAAGCACAAGCTTCTACAGCCTCTGGTTTATTTAGTAGACATCAGCAAGAGCAGCAAAAATTATTAGATATAGCCTTGTTTGAAAAGACTAAGTAATTAAGAAAAATAGTGTTAAACTAAAAAAGAAGGTTAATAATATAATGCAATTTATTTTATATAGGGCGGTATAAATGAAAATCCTTGTTCCTACTTTGGGTGAGTCTGTTTCTGAAGCAACAGTAGCTAAGTGGTTAAAGAAAAAAGGTGATGATGTTTCTAAAGATGAAGTTTTAGTAGAACTAGAAACAGATAAAGCAACGTTAGAGGTTTATGCCCAATCAAATGGAGTATTGTCTGAAATATACATTAATGCAGGACAAGATGTTGAAATTGGCGCTGAATTAGCGGAGTTTCTAGAGAGAGAAGTTTCTGATTTATCTGAAGTTCCAGAAATAACTCATTCTGAATTGAAGGATGAGAGCAACAAGCCTGAAGGTACTAATATAGATAGCAAAAATGATAATGTTAAACATGAAGATATATTAGAAAAACAATTAATTTCTTCTTCAGATATAAACAGGTCTGGTATAGGAAATAAAATCACTAAAATTGATATTGAGGAGTTTATTACAGGGGAAAATTTATCACCCAGTGAAAGAAGGAACAAATCTAATAAAAATGTAAAGATATTAAACAATAATATAGAACAAAATGAAAAACTAAGTTCTAAAAAATCCACACGTATTCCAATGACTAGAATACAAAGGACTATGGCAGAGAGATTAAAAAAAGCTCAAAAAGATGCCGCGATGTTAACCACATTTAATGAAGTTGATATGTCTAAGGTTATTAATATAAGAAATAATAATAAGGAAATTTTTGAGAAAAAATTTGGAGTCAAATTAGGCTTTATGTCTTTTTTTTGCAATGCAGTTGTATTAGCTTTAAAAGAAATAAAAATTATAAATTCAGAAATAGATGGTACAGATATTATATATCATGACCATATTGATATAGGTATTGCTTTAGGTGCCCCACAAGGTCTTTTGGTGCCTGTTATTAGATCTGTAGATAAAAAATCTTTTTTTGAAATTGAAAAAGAAATATTTAACTTTGGTAAAGAGGCTAGAGAAGGAACAATCACTTCTGATCAAATGACTGGAGCAACATTTACTATTACCAATGGTGGAGTTTATGGATCAATGATGTCTACACCTATTATAAACCCTCCTCAAACAGGAATATTAGGATTACATCAAATTAAGGATAGGCCGGTAGTAGAAAATGGAGAAATTATAATTAAGCCTATGATGTATGTTGCATTAACTTACGACCATAGAGCAGTATCAGGTAAAGAGGCAGTATCATTTTTAGTTAAAGTAAAACAATTTATTGAAAAACCTGATAGAATGTTAATAGGACTCTAATGGAAAAGTTTGATTTAATTGTTATAGGTGGGGGGCCAGGAGGATATGTTGCGGCTATATCAGCGGCACAAGCAGGACTTAAAGTAGCTTGCATTGACAAAAGAGGAAGTTTAGGAGGTACTTGCTTAAATGTAGGCTGTATACCTTCAAAAAGGTTATTACATTCTTCAAAATTATATAAAGATATTATACATGAATCAATTAATCATGGGATACAAATAAAAAAACCATCATTTGATATTAGTAAAATGATGGAAGGTAAAGATAATACTATCAATAAATTAACAAATGGAATTCAACATTTGTTCAAAAAAAATAATATAGAATATATTATTGGTCAGGCTTCATTAGAGAGTGACAGAACAGTTAAAGTAGAAAATAGAAAATATATTGCGGAGTATATTATAATTGCTACAGGATCGAGTGCTTCTCAGTTAAAAAATATTAAGTTTGATGAAAATTATATAGTTTCTTCAACTGGTGCTTTAAACTTTAAAAAAGTTCCAGAAAAATTAGCAGTAATTGGAGCTGGTTATATAGGTTTAGAGTTAGGTTCAGTATGGAGTAGGCTAGGTTCTGAAGTAACAGTGATTGAATATGACAGTTCTATTGTACCATCTATGGATTCAGATATTGCAGATAATTTTTATAAGGAATTAAAGAAACAAGGTTTAAATTTTAAATTATCATCCGAAGTTATTAATGCAAAAATTAAAGGCAATAAAGTACAATTAAATACCAGATCAATAATTGATAATTCAGAAGCTAATTTGGTATTTGATAAAGCACTTTTAGCTGTAGGACGTATCCCTAATACTAGAGAATTAGGTTTAGAAAAATTAAATATAAGTTCTAATTCCAAAGGTTATATAAATGTAAATCATTTTTATGAAACATCAAGTAAAGGAATATATGCTATTGGAGATGTAATAGAAGGACCAATGTTAGCTCATAAAGCAAGTATAGAGGCAGAAGCGGTAGTGGATATTATTACAGGTAAAAATGGGCAGGTTAATTATAATGCAATACCTTCAGTAGTATATACTAGCCCTGAAGTAGCATGGGTAGGAAAAACTAAACAAGAATTAGACAAATATAACCTTGAATACAAAGAAGGTAAGTTTCTATTTAATGCTAATTCTAGAAGTAAAGTGACGGGGAACCTCTCAGGAATGGTAAAAATATATTCTCATAAAGACTCAGATAAAATATTAGGAGCTCACATTATGGGAGAGCATGCTGGAGAGTTGATAGGAGAATTTGTAGTTTCAATTGAAATGGGCGCGTCAGCAGAGGATATAGCCTTAATTTGTCATGCTCATCCTACATTATCAGAATCAATAAAAGAAGCAGCCAGTATAGCTTCATATGGACAAACAATTCATTCCTAAAGCTATTATTTTCTAGGATGAGCATCTTTATGAGTTTTATGAATTGTATTAATGTTGACTGCTGTATAACCTTGTGTTGTAGATAAACTACTGTGGCCAAGAAGTTCTTGTAGTGTCCTTAAATCAACTCCTTTTTCAAGAAGATGTGTAGCGAAACTGTGTCTTAGAGTATGTGGAGTTAAACTTTTTGGTAAAGATAATTTATTTCTAATTTCTTCTATATTTTTTTGTACTTGACGAGAACTTAATCTTTTTCCTTTGACCCCTAAAAATACAGGAGAGTTTTTTTCCAAATTTTTATTAACATCCAGTAATTGTTTTATTGCAATTCGAGCAGATTCTATTAAAGGAATTTCTCTAATTTTTTTTCCTTTTCCAATTATTCTTATAGTATCTAAACCTTCTACATCTATTATATTTAACTGAAGTGCTTCACTAATTCTTAGTCCAGCAGCATAAATTAATATTAAAAGAGTTTTGTCTCTTTGTCCTGTCCAATCATTTTTTTCACCAGATAGATTTATTACATTCATTATTTCTTTAAATGTTAGGGGGCGAGGAATTTGCCTTTTTATTTTAGTTGTTTGAAGATTAAAAATATTTGTATTTTTGACATAATTATTTTTATTTAAAAATTTAAAAAATGATTTTAGTGAAGCTTTAGCTCTTGCTTGACTTTTAGGAGATATATGATGATTTTTAATTTTTTGTGATGATAGCCAAGATCTAAAATCTCTTAATGATAAATTCTCTAAATTTTGTATATTTACTTTATTACTAAGGTGGTTACTTAGAAATTTTAAAAAGTATTTTAGGTCTATAGAATAAGCATTATAAGTATTATCACTAAGTAATCTTTCTTTTTTTAAATGTTCTAGCCATAGCTTACATAAATTCAATACTTCACTATTACAATATACGTTATCAGTAATATATTTTTCTTTATACATAGATTTTAAGTAATACTTTGACCTGTCATTTTCCAATCTTCCAGAAATGCCTTTAATCCATTATCTGTTAAGGGGTGACTTATTAATTGTTTAAGAACATTAGGAGGAAGTGTAACTATATCTGCTCCCATTTTTGCAGCCTCAATTACATGTTTAGGGCTTCTAATACTTGCTACTAGAACCTCTGTATTTAAATTAGGATAATTAGAATATATCGTACATATATCCGAAATAAGGTCCATTCCATCTAAACCTATATCATCTAATCTTCCAACAAAAGGAGATATAAAAGTAGCTCCAGATTTCGCAGCTAAAAGGGCCTGACTGGCTGAAAAACATAAAGTAACATTTACTAAAACATCTTCATCTCTTAATGTTCTGCATGCTTTAAGACCATCCCATGTTAAGGGAACTTTAATAGTTACGTTTTTTGCTATTTTTTTTAAGACCTGAGCTTCAGCTATCATATCATTGTAGTTTGTAGCTGCAACTTCTGCAGAAACAGGGCCTGGAACAATATCGCAAATTTCTGCAATAACTTCATTTATATTTCTTCCTGATTTTTTTATCAGTGAAGGGTTTGTAGTTACCCCATCTAAAAAGCCACTTGAAGAAAGGTCTTTAATTTCAGAAACATCTGCAGTATCAATAAAAAACTTCAATTTAACCTCCTAATAAATAATATAAATATATAATGTAATATTTATAGTTTAAATATACTAAAATTAAAACCTATGATTTAATGCATGTTATGGATAAATCTTTTTCTAATATAAAGTTGAATAAAAAAATAAAAAATTCATGTCAGGTTTTAATTATTTCTCCTGGTAAAGGTATATATGACTATAAGGTAAATAATAAAATTGAAATTGGTCAAATTGTAACTGTCCCTTTAAGAAAAAAATTTTATCAAGGCATAGTTTTAGATAGAGGAACAAGAGGTTTTCCTAATTCTAAATTAAAAGATATTACTGAAGTTCATCATTCTATCGTAATCCCAAGTGAATTATTAAGTTTTTGTTTATGGTTATCGTCTTGGTATATGAGCGATAAATCTCAGGTATTTAAAATGGTTTTTCCTTCAGCAACATTTTTGAATGCTATAAAAAATACAAACATTTTACAATTTAATAAAGATTCTAAGAGTAATACTACTAAGTTAGGAGATAAGGTAATAGAATATATAAAAAATAATAAGAATTTATCTATTACTGAGTGTAGTAAACAAACTAACGTAAGTTATTCAGTGATAAAAAAGTTAATTAAAGATGATATTTTAATATATAAAAATATAATTGATTTTAAAACTCAGACAATTAAAAAAGAAAAGTTTCCTAAATTAAATGTAATACAAAAGAGTGCTGTCAAAGAAATATTAAGTCCTACATTAGAAAATAATAGTAATATATTTTTATTAGATGGTGTCACTGGATCAGGAAAAACAGAAGTATATTTAGAAATCATTTCTAATGAATTAAAAAAAAAGAAACAGTGTTTAGTTTTAATACCTGAAATAGTTCTAAGTAATTACTTTATGGATAGGTTTGTTGAAAGATTTAATTTTTTACCTGCAGTATGGCATTCAGATGTATCAAAAAAAAATAAGCATAGAACTTGGCGTCAAATACTTAATGGGGAGTTGAAGGTAGTTATAGGTGCAAGAAGTGCATTATTTTTACCTTTTAAAAATTTATCTTTAATAGTTGTAGATGAAGAACATGATACTTCATACAAACAGGAAGATGGTGTTATTTATAATGCTAGAGATATGGCAGTGGTAAGAGGGAGGTTTTCAAATTCAAAGGTTATATTAGGCTCAGCTACTCCTTCATTAGAATCTATTTATAATGCTAAGATAGGAAAGTATTATAAAATATTGTTATCTGAGCGTTACGGTTCAGCAAAAATGCCTGAAATAAATTTAGTAGATATGCAAAAAGAAAAATTACCTTCTAATAAATGGATTGCACAAGAATCAATTAATGCGATTAAAAAAGCTTTAGATAATAACGAGCAAGTATTATTATATATTAATAGAAGAGGATATTCTCCTCTAACTTTATGTAGGTCTTGTGGGCACAGATTTAGTTGTCCTAATTGCTCTTCTTGGTTAGTTGAACATAGAAAAACAAATATATTATTATGTCATCATTGTGGATATCAAGAAAAGAAACCGGATGAGTGTCCTAGTTGTAATTCTAAAGAAGAGTTTGCACCTTGCGGTCCAGGAGTAGAAAGGTTAGCTACAGAGGCAAAATCCTTATTCCCTAATGCCAGATTAGAAATAATAGCTAGTGATACATTAAATAGTAATGATAAGGCTGAAAATATCTTTAAAACTATATCTAATGGTGAAGTAGATATAATAGTTGGTACTCAGTTAATTGCAAAAGGGCATAATTTTCTTAATTTAACTACTGTAGTTGCTGTGGATGCAGATTTAGGTTTATCAGGTGGAGATTTAAGAGCATCTGAGAGAACATTTCAAATGCTTACTCAATTAGCGGGAAGGGCAGGTAGAGCAAATAAAAAAGGACATGCATATATACAAAGTTATGATTCCAATCATAATGTTATGAAAGCAATACAAACTGGAAATATTAAAAGTTTTATTAAAGCAGAGTCAGAGGGCAGAGAGTATAGAAAACTCCCCCCATATGGTAGATTAGCATCTTTAATAATACAATCTTCAAATCTTTTAAAATTAGAGAATTTTCTTAAATTAGTATCTTCAAAAATTCCAAAAAAATATATTCATAGTGACCGAATCGATGTGCTTGGCCCAGCTCCAGCTCCTATTGCTAAACTAAGAACTTTTTACAGATATCGTTTTCTTTTAAAGAGTAAAGATGACACTAGAATTCAGCCTTTTATTAAAGAATGGCTGAGAAATATAAAGCTTCCAAACGGTATTAGAATAAAAATTGATATAGATCCCTATAACTTCTTATAAATTCTGAATTAAACATTAATCTTCTATTGCACATATTGGAAAGCTATGTTACCTAAATCTCGCAAAGATATTTAATAAATTATAAAATTAATGGGTATTTTAGGGTCTATATAATTGGCTAATGATTCAAAAAATATAGGTAATGTAGTTGAGAGATATTCTAAAGCGCTTTTAGAGTTAGCTATTGAGTCTAAATCTATGCCTAGTGTTCATTCTGATATAAAGAATATAATAAATGTAATAGATTCTAGTGAAGACTTTAATAAAGTTTTAAAGTCTCCTGTAATTTCAAGAAATGACCAAAGTCATATAATTAATGTAATTTTAAAGAAAATATCTGTTAGCGATACTGTTACTAAGTTTTTTTCAGTAATATGTCAAAATGGTAGATCTTTCATTATTGATAGGATCTGTCTTCGATTTTTAGAAATGGAAGTAAATTTTAAAGGAGAGATAAGGGCAGAATTACTAAGTACTAGTCCTCAATCAGAAGGTGATTTAAAGAAAATTAAAGAAATAATTAAAGAATCTCTAGGCACTGATGTGAGTTTAATTTCTAAAGTAGATCCAAGCATAATAGGTGGATATATTTTAAAAATTGGTTCTGTCATGTTAGATGGTTCAGTAAAATCTAAGTTACAGGGACTTAGGGTATCTATGAAAGGGATAAAATAAATGGATCTTAACGCTGCAGAAATTTCATCTATCATAAAAGAGCAGATAAATAATTTTGGGACTGACGCTGAAGTTGCTGAGGTTGGCCAAGTTTTATCTGTAGGAGATGGTATAGCAAGAGTATATGGACTTGATAATGTTCAGGCAGGAGAAATGGTTGAATTTCCTGGAGGAATATCTGGCATGGCTTTAAACCTTGAATCTGATAACGTAGGAGTTGTTATTTTTGGAGATGATCGCGGGATTAAAGAAGGCGACACTGTTAAGAGAACAGGAAGTATTGTGGATGCTCCTGTAGGTAGAGAACTTTTAGGAAGAGTTGTAGATGCATTAGGTAACCCTATAGATGGTAAAGGTGATATTACTTCTAAAGAGAGAAGTATAGTGGATGTAAGAGCTCCAGGTATTATTCCTAGAAAATCTGTTCACGAACCTGTGCAAACAGGATTAAAAGCTATTGATTCTCTTGTTCCAGTTGGAAGAGGACAAAGAGAACTTATAATTGGAGATAGACAGACAGGAAAAACTGCAGTCGCAATTGATACAATATTGAATCAAAAAGCAATAAATGATGGTGATGATGAGAGTAAAAAATTATATTGTGTATATGTAGCTATAGGTCAGAAACGTTCAACGGTTGCTCAAATAGTAAAGGAATTAGATGAGAGAGGAGCTTTAGAATATACTGTAGTTGTTGCCGCAACTGCCTCTGAACCTGCTCCTTTGCAATATTTAGCTCCTTATACGGGATCAGCTATAGGAGAATGGTTTAGAGATAATAAAATGCATTCTTTAATCATATATGATGATTTATCCAAACAAGCTGTGGCTTATAGACAAATGTCTTTATTATTAAGAAGGCCTCCTGGAAGAGAAGCTTATCCTGGAGATGTATTCTATCTGCACTCGCGTTTATTAGAACGCTCAGCTAAATTAAACGAAGATAATGGAGCCGGCTCTATGACGGCTTTACCTATAATTGAAACTCAAGGTGGAGATGTTTCTGCCTATATTCCTACAAATGTGATTTCTATTACAGATGGCCAAATTTTTTTAGAAACAGACTTATTCTATCAAGGTATAAGACCAGCTATTAATGTAGGTTTGTCTGTAAGTAGAGTTGGATCTTCAGCCCAAATTAAAGCTATGAAACAAGTAGCTGGTTCTATTAAGCTAGAGTTAGCCCAGTACAGAGAAATGGCGGCTTTTGCTCAGTTTGGATCGGACTTAGATGCTGCAACACAGCAATTATTAGCTAGAGGTGCTAGATTAACTGAATTACTTAAGCAAGGACAATATCAGCCTCTATCTGTGGAAGAGCAAGTTGTTGTTATTTATTCTGGTGTTAAAGGATATTTGGATAATATAGAAATATCTGATATTGCAAAATTTGAAGAAGCATTGTTAAGTAATCTTAGAGCATCTAAAAATATTTTAGATGTTATTAAAGAGAAAGCTGCACTAGATGAAGATATTGAAAAATCAATAACTGATTTAATTACAGAAGTAAGTAAAGAATTTATTAAAAGCGAATGATCATAAATTATGGCTAATCTTAAAGAATTAAAAAATCAAATAGACAGTGTAAGGTCTACAAGAAAGATTACTCAAGCTATGAAAATGGTAGCTGCTTCTAAGCTTAGGCGCGCACAAGATAATGCAGAATCAGCAAGGCCTTATTCTGAAAAAATAGCTAATATTATGGCATCATTAGCTTCAGGTATGAAGGATAGCGATATATCTTTAGATCTATTATTGGGAAATAAAGATAATGCAACTCATATTATTATAGCAGTAACCTCTGATAGAGGTCTTTGTGGTGGTTTTAATTCTTCTATTGTTAAAGCAGTAAAAAATAAAGTTAAAGAACTGAAAGATATTAATGCAGACTTTAAGATTATATGTATAGGAAAAAAGGGTGCAGATGTACTAAAGGGTTCATTTGGAGAGAATGTAATAACTACAGAAAATATAAATGATAAAAACTCTTATGATTTAGCAGAAGATGTCTCTAATGAATTAGTAAAAAAACTTGATAATAAAGAATTTGGAACTTGCTCTGTAATATATAATCAGTTTAAATCAGTAATTTCTCAAATAGTTACAGAACAATCTTTAATTCCATGTAGTATAGATTCTGATGAAAATAANAATGATCATGAGAATGCAATAAATTTTGAGTTTGAACCNGATGAAAAAGAAATTTTATCAGATTTACTTCCTAAAAATTTAGCTATTCAGATTTATAAAGCAATTTTAGAGAGTGGAGCAGGTGAGCAAGGAGCCAGAATGGCAGCTATGGATAATGCTACAAGAAATGCTGGAGAAATGATTGATAAACTTAATTTATCATATAATAGACAAAGACAAGCTATTATTACTGGTGAATTAATTGAAATTATTTCTGGAGCAGAGGCTTTATAAAATTTAATTAGGGTTATATTAGAATGGAGACAAAAATGACAGATAATACAGGAAAAGTAACACAAGTTATTGGACCAGTGGTAGATATTCAATTTGAAGGAGATTTACCTAATATTCTAGACGGTTTAGAAATTGATAATTCTGGTGAGAGGTTAGTTTTAGAAGTTGCTCAGCATTTAGGAGAAAAAACTGTTAGGGCAATTGCTATGTCAGCAACTGATGGTTTGGTTAGAGGAAAAGAAGTTAAAGCTACTGGTAAACCTATTTCTGTTCCTGTAGGACCAGAAATGCTTGGAAGAATAGTAAATGTAATCGGTGAACCAGTTGACGAAAGAGGACCAGTTAAAACTAAAACTTCATATCCAATTCACAGGTCTGCTCCTTCATATACAGACCAGTCNACAGAGTCAGAAGTATTAGTAACAGGCATTAAAGTGGTTGATTTATTAGCACCGTATGCAAAAGGNGGAAAAATNGGATTATTTGGGGGAGCTGGTGTTGGTAAAACAGTTTTAATTATGGAGTTGATAAATAACATTGCTAAAGGTCACGGAGGATATTCAGTATTTGCTGGTGTTGGAGAGAGAACTAGAGAGGGTAACGATTTATATCATGAAATGATTGAATCAGGAGTTATAGATTTAAAAGGNGATCAGTCAAAAGCNGCATTAGTTTATGGTCAAATGAATGAACCTCCTGGAGCNAGATCTCGTGTTGCTTTATCTGGTTTAACTATGGCTGAATATTTCAGAGATGAAGAAGGCCAAGATGTTTTATTTTTTGTTGATAATATTTTTAGGTTTACGCAAGCGGGTTCTGAGGTTTCTGCTTTATTAGGACGTATTCCGTCTGCTGTTGGTTATCAACCAACGTTAGCAACTGATATGGGTACACTTCAAGAAAGAATTACTTCTACNAAAAAAGGATCTATTACATCTGTTCAAGCTATTTACGTGCCTGCAGATGATTTAACTGATCCAGCACCTGCAACATCTTTTGCGCACTTAGATGCAACAACTGTTTTATCAAGGCAAATAGCAGAGTTAGGTATTTANCCTGCTGTTGACCCTCTAGATTCAACTTCAAGAATTTTAGANCCTAGAGTAATTGGTGAAGAGCATTATAATGTTGCGAGAGATGTACAAAGTATTTTGCAATCATATAAATCATTACAAGATATTATTGCTATTCTTGGTATGGATGAATTATCAGAAGAAGATAAACTTATAGTGAGTAGAGCTAGAAAAATTCAGAGATTTTTATCTCAACCATTTCATGTGGCAGAGGTATTTACAGGTTCACCAGGTAAATTTGTAGAATTAGAGGATACTATCAAAGGATTTAAAGCTTTATGTTCTGGTGAGTATGATCATCTTCCTGAAGCAGCTTTTTATATGGTAGGAACTATGGAAGAAGCTATAGAGAAAGCAAAAACTATGGAAGAAAAAGCTGCATAAAATAGAAAGATATTCATATGGCTGAAGAAGAAAAACTAAGTTTAGAAGTGGTTGCACCTGAAAAAATGGTAATGTCTAAAACTGTAGATATGGTAACTATATCAGGAACAGAAGGGGATTTNGGAGTTCTTCCAGGTCATGCAGCTTTGGTATCTAGTATAAGNCCTGGTTTTTTAGAAATCGAGGCTGATAAAGAAACTGAAAAAATGTTTATTGGAGGGGGATTTATAGAAGTACTCGAAGATAAGGTTTCTATATTAGCAACAGAAGTTTTATCTGCAGAACAAATAGATATTTCTGATTGTGAAGAAAAAATTAGTAAATATAATTCTGATATAGATGTTTCTGAAACAGACGTAGATAAAGAATTAATACAGAAGAATATTGATAAATTTCAGGCTATGATTGAATTTAAAAATTCAAATTAAGTATATTTTTTAATAACTTTACTAAAGCCTTGAAAGACTTTTTTGTAAACATCTTTTCTAAAATTCGTTACGTTATCTCTAATATATTGTTCGTCTGCCCATTTCCATTTTGAAAATTCTGGCTGTTTATTTATATTAATATTAATTTCGTTTTCATCTCCATAGAAATAAAATAAATACCATTTTTGTTTTTGACCAATATACTTGCCNCCCCATTTATTTTTTGCAATATCTAATGGTAGGTTATATTTAATCCAATTATCTATTGTAGCAATNTTTTTAATTGTTGTGATACCTGTTTCTTCGTAAACTTCTCTTATGGCAGCGTCTAAAGGTTCTTCTTGATNATCAATTCCTCCTTGAGGAAGTTGCCAACCTTCCTTAGTGTTATTATCTATCCTTTTTCCAATCCAGATATTTTTATCTGAATTAAATATAACTATACCAACATTAGGNCTATACTGTAATGTATTAGACATCTTTATTNTTATAAAGNGCTATGCCTTCTAATAAATCCAATGCTCTNTTAAGCTGATAATCANTTTTCTTNTTANTATNATCTGTNTTTNAAGTNTCTTGCTTNTCNTTTATTTCATCTAAAGTCTTATTACCTTCTTCAGGGTTTTCTAGATGACCTCTTAAATCACTTTCTTTTCTATTAGAAAANGGCTCTAATTCTTCAATTTTAGCTTGTTTTACTATTATATCTGGAGATATACCAGTAGCTTGAATAGAGTTACCTGAGGGAGTGTAATATTTTGCTGTAGTTAGGCGCATTGCAGAATCTCTCTGCACAGGTATAATGGTTTGAACTGACCCTTTTCCGAAAGAAGTAGTTCCCATAATTATAGCTCTTTTNTGATCTTGTAATGCTCCAGCTACGATTTCTGAAGCTGATGCTGAGCCTCCGTTGATAAGAACTATTACAGGAAGTCCACCAGAAATATCTCCTTTGGTAGCATTAAATTTTTGCTGTCCTCTTTTTTTTCGGCCTCTTGTGGATACTATCTCACCTCTTTCTAAAAAGGCATCTGAAACTGCTATAGCCTGGTTTAAGAGGCCTCCAGGATTATTTCTTAAGTCTAAAATAACTCCTGTAATATCTTTACCAATTTCTTCTACTAATTTATCCATATTTTTGATAAGACCTGATTCNGTTTTTTCATTAAAAGATGTAATTCTTAAATAAGCAGCATTTCCTTCTCTTCTTGCTCTTACTGACTGAACCTTAATTNTATCTCTTACTATAACTATATCGAAAGGCTCTAATTCGCCTCTACTAATTTTTATGGTAATTTCAGTATTTATTTTTCCTCTCATCTTATCTACCGCATCACCTAAACTCATTCCATAAACTGATTCACCGTCAATTTCTATAATAAAATCTCCTGCCTCAACTCCTGCCTCAAAAGCCGGGGTATCGTCTATAGGGGATACAACTTTAACAAAGCCATCTTCCATAGAAACTTCTATNCCTAATCCTCCAAATTCTCCTTTTGTTTGGACTTGCATATCTTTGAAAGTATCTTCATTCATGAATGAAGAATGAGGGTCTAATGATTGCAGCATACCTTCTATAGCTGCTTCTATAAGTTCTTTNTCACTAACCTCTTCAACATATTCNCTTCTAACTCTTTCGTATACCTCACCAAACATATTTAGCTGTTGATAAACATTGGTTTTTTCTTCTTCCGCGAATACTTTCCATGAAAAAGAAAATATAATTGAATTAGCTAAGAAAAATATTATAAGACTTCTAAAATTGTATTTATTCATTTTTTTTTACCTTTATTGCCTAATATAAGATATGTTACAGGTTAATTATTATGTTTATCAAGTAGTATTACGACTTATCAAGCATAATTAGATTGATTTATTTTTTTTTATACATTCTCTTCTATATTAATATCATTAGGAGCGAGCCACATTTTATCTAAATTATAAAATTCTCTAACTTCTGGTCTAAATAAATGTACTATTACATCGCCGGCATCTACTAAAACCCAATCTCCATTTCTTTGTCCNTGAGTTGAAAATATTTTATAGCCCATTATCTTAAGTTTTGATGTAATTTGATTAGATAATGCACTTACATGTCTAGTAGAACTTCCAGTTGCAATTATCATATAATCTGCAATTGAAGATTTTCCCTTTAATGGTATAGAAACAATATTTTCTGCTTTACCGTCATCCAATATATTTTTTATATTATCATTCAAATTATTTTTTTTCATAGTCATAATATACCTTATAAATTACATTAATTTTCTAATACTAGTTGATGATAGTGGGTTCTTACAATTATGAATAAATTCCCAAGAGGGAAGAGGTTTATTAAAGATTGATGTTGAGTTTTTTCTTTTATGTAATTTTGAAAAATAACGTTTACCTGCAATAGAATTAATAATGGAATAAGAATAAACTCCTCTGTTAAATACTGCAATAGGCATAGTGTTGAAAATATTTTTCCAGTTAAACCATTTATTNATTTCATNTAGGTTATCTGCTCCCATTAACCAAATGAATTTAGTGCCTTTATATCTTTCTAAAATCATTTTTAATGTTTTTGCTGTTAAGTTTGTATTAAACCTTGATTCAAGATCTTCAACTCTAATTTTANATCCTTTCGATATTTCTCTTGCACTGTATAATCTCTTTTTCATAGAATTTTGCACAACATTATGCTTTAAGGGGTTTTGTGGGCTTACAAGCCACCATATTTCATCTAANTGCAGTAATTTTAAAGCTATATTTGATATATATAAATGNCCTTTATGAGCAGGATTAAAAGAACCTCCAAGAATACCAATTTTCATATTTCTTCTTTTAGTAAGTCCAATATTTTTATTATAAAATTTTTTATTTTTAGTCAAGTTTATGGCCTTACCTGACCATTGCCTCTAAGCTGATATTTATATGTGGTTAATTGCTCTAGACCTACAGGTCCTCTAGCATGTAATTTTCCTGTAGCGATTCCCATTTCAGCTCCCATTCCAAATTCACCTCCATCTGCATATTGAGTAGAAGCATTATGAAGAACTATTGCACTGTTGACTTCTTTTAAAAAAGCTTCAGCTGTTGTGGCATTTTCAGTAATAATAGCATCTGTATGATTAGAGCCGAATTGTTCAATATGATTTATAGCATCTGATAGGTCATTAACACTTTTAATGGAGATAATTTTATCTAGATATTCTGTTTCCCAATCTTTTGTAGTAGCATTATTGATATTTTTATTCAGTGGCTGAATGTTTTCATCTGCCCTGACTTCACATCCTTGGCTCATTAATTTTTCAATTATATCTGGTAGAATACTATTTATAACTTCTTTATGACAAAGAAGAGTCTCTGTGGCACCGCATATACCCGTTCTTCTCATTTTAGCATTAATTACTATATCTATAGCCATCTCTTTATCAGCATCTTTATCAATATATGTATGACAAAGCCCATCTAGGTGTGATAGCACTGCAATTTTACTATCAATTTGAACTCGTTCTATTAATGCTTTTCCGCCACGTGGAATTATTAAATTTATGTATTTACTCATATTTAATAAAGCTCCAACTGCATCTCTACTTATGGTATTTACCATCTGAATACAATTCTCAGATATATCAGATTCTTTTAGTCCATTTTTTATAGATTTTACGATAGCAGAACTAGAATGAAAACTCTCAGACCCTCCTCGTAATATAATAGCATTCCCTGATTTTAAGGCTAATGCGCTAGCATCAGCTGTAACATTTGGTCTAGATTCATAAATAATTCCAATTACGCCAATAGGTACTCTTGTTTGACTCATAATTATACCATTTTTAGGTGTCCATTTTTTAATTTCTGAACCTATAGGGTCATTTAAAAGAATTATATTATCTAATCCTTTAATCATATCATTAATTCTAGATTCATTAAGCAATAGTCTATCTAATAAAGCTTCAGAAACATTATTCTCTCTAGCTGACTTAATATCTATCAAGTTTGCTTTTAAAATATCATTTTTATCCTTTTTAATATGTTTAGCAATCAACTGTAGAGCTTGATTTTTAGATTTAGAAGAAGCATGAGATAAGCTTTTTGAGGCTTTGTTAGCCTTAATACATATTTCTTCAATATGTTTTTCTATATTATTATCCATATTCTACTATTCTCTTTTAATTAATAACCATATCATTACGGTGTATTGCTTCATCTCTTCCTTTATATCCTAGTGCTTTTTTAATTTCTGTACTTTTCTTACCTTTAATCATTTCTATTTCATCTGAATCATAAGCAATAATACCGCAGCCTAAGAATGTATCATTATTTGATAAAATATCAACAATTTCTCCTCTATAAAAACTGTTTGAGTTAGACTTAATTCCTGCAGCAAGTAAACTTTTTCCTAAATTTAATGCCTTCTCTGCACCATTATCTATTTTTACAAATTTTAATTTATCTCTCTTACTTAATATCCATTTCTTTTTAGCATTTAAAGGGCTTAAATTAGCTTTAAATATAGAGTGTTTCCCGCCATTAATAAGTTCTAATAGACTATTTGTATTTTTTCCATGAGCAATAATTAAATTACAACCAGCTGCCGTCGCAATTTTTGCGGCTTTAATTTTTGTTATCATACCACCGGAAGCTATATTTGATTTTGTATTTTTAGCCATACTTTCAATATCTGATGAAATATGAGTAATCTCTTCGATAAATTTAGCATTAGGCGAATTTTTTGGATCATGAGAATATAAACCGTCTATATCTGATAANAGGATTAGCACGTCAGCTTCCACTAATTGAGCAATTCTAGCTGCTAGTTGATCATTATCACCATATCTTATTTCAAGAGTAGCAACGGTATCATTTTCATTTATAATAGGTATTACATTTAATTTTAGTAATGTATCTAATGTAGCTCGGGTATTCATAGCATTTCTTCTTGTTTCTAAATCGCTATGACCAACTAAAATTTGCCCACATTTTATATCTATTTCTTCAAAAATACTTTTCCAAGCTTTAGCTAATAATATTTGTCCTGTCGCNGCCGCTGCTTGCTTTTCAGAAAGTTTTAANGATTTATTTTGTAACCCTAANTCAGATTTACCAAGAGCTATTGCACCAGANCTGACAATTAANATTTCTTTATTTTTATTTAATAAAAATAAAATATCTTTTACTAAGCTTTTAAACCAAGATTCCCTGATACTTCCTGTTGTGGGGTCTACAATTAACGCAGAACCGACTTTCAATACTACTCTTTTAGCATTATTAACAGAATCTAGTTTTATTGATTTTACGGAGACCATTTTTTTTCTTTAGTTTCTTTATTATTTTTTTCATTATCTAATTTTTCTAATTTAGTAAAAAGCACATCTATTAATTCATTTAGCCCTATTTTATTTATAGAGGATGACACTAATACACTACTTTTTGAATATTCTTCAATATTTTTAACTATTACTTTTAATTCTTCATTAGAAACTAAATCCGCTTTGCTAATAATGAGTACTTGTTTTTTCTTCTCAAGACCTTTTCCATATTTTGTAATTTCTTTAATTATGTTTTTATAATTTTTAAGAGGATTTGGAGATTTAGCATCTATCAAGTGCAGTAGTATTTTACACCTTTCTATGTGACCAAGAAAGCGAGTTCCTATTCCTACCCCTTTATGAGCATCATTAATAAGACCTGGAATATCTGCTAAAACAATTTCTTGATTATAATTTCTTATTATACCTAATTGAGGAGTCAATGTTGTATAAGGGTAATTACCTATTTTTGGTTTTG
>NHFK01000018.1 GCA_002171375.1 Alphaproteobacteria bacterium TMED109 | reverse complement strand
GAACCATCATAGGATAAATCATAAGCCAAATTAATATAGCAACAATAAAGTTTACATTTTCATATTGAATACTAGCTATAAAATAGAATAAAGAAGGAAATAAATTCCCTAATATTATTCCTATCACTATACTTATTGCGACCCATAGAGTTAAGTATTTACCAAATAAGCCTAAGGGTGAGTCATTCATTAATNATCCNTCTATAAGCATTTATTAATTAATTTACTATCTATTTTAAGAGATATGGCTGTATCCTTAATTGCATCCCAGGTTATTTTAGTCATAGGAATACCATTTTTTAATCTGTCTTTTTCATTATATATTTCTTTTTCTCCAGGCATAAGCACTTGATCAATACCTTTATTAGGTTCTGCAGATTTAAAAAATTTTATATATCTCTTTATTTCTTGATCATATTCTTTACCTTTTACATATTTAGAAGGGTTTAAATAGATAGAGAACATTCCATTCCTAAATGGCTGAGATTTATTATCTCTTCCCATACCACTTCCTGTAATAGCTCCTGCTAATAATTCGCATAAAAATGATAAACCAGATCCTTTATGTAATCCAAATGGCTGAAAAGCACCTGTTCCACCTCTAGAACTTTTAGCATTTGGATCTTTTGTTCCGTATATTACGCTTGTATCATTTGTATCATTTCCCTTATCATTAATTAGTGCATTTTTAGGAATAGACTTTCCTCCTTGATGAGCGACATATGCTTTTCCTTCAGCTACAAGTGAAGTTGCGAAATCTAAAATAAATGGTTTTTTATTTTTAATAGGTACTCCTGCTGAGAATGGATTAGTAGAAAACCTTCTTTCCCAAGAGCCATAGGGGGCAACTAATAAACCTGCAATACTATTTACAAAATGCACAGATATAATTCCTTTTTCTGCTGCCATCTCAGAAAAATCTCCTATTCTTCCTAAGTGTCCTGAATTTTTTATACCTATAATGGAATTACCATATTTTTTTGCCTTCTTAATTCCTAATTTACAAGCAAAAGGGCCAACAGTTTGTCCAAAACCATCTGAACCATCTACAATACTAAAATTATTACTTTCCATTATAATTTTAGGTTTAACATTCGTAACAATATGGTTATCTTTTATCATATCAACATATCTTGGTGTTCTTATAACACCATGACTATCATGACCTACTAAACTTGCTTTTGTAAGATATTCAGCAATTCTCTCAGCTTCTGCTTTATTGCATCCTGCCTTTTTGAATATAGTAAATATTAATATTTTTAATGGTTTAGATTTTAATTTCATAGCGTTTCCATAATAGTATTTATTAGTAGATGATTATAACAGTTTTATTACAAACTAAAAATATTGAAATATCATATACGGTTAAGAGCTTTGTTTAAATAAAAATATATAATAAAAATTATATAGAATTATTTTTACTTATTTTAATATAAGTTTCTCTTAAAATTTCTGTTATAGGACCCATTTGTCCTTTTCCAATATTATTTTTATCTATTTTTGTAACAGGTGCTATCAAAGTAGATGCTGATGATATAAAAGCTTCATTAGATTCAAGTGCTTCTTTGACAGTAAATGGTCTTTCTTCAATAGAAAGTTTTAATTTTTTTGCAACTTCTATTATTGTTTTACGAGTAATTCCTGGGAGCAACTTATTTGATAAGTTTCTTGTAATTATATTATTATTCTTATCTATTATGTAAGCATTATTTGAGGTTCCTTCATTAACAAAACCATCGCCATCTATTAACCAAGCATCATCTGCTCCTAACTTGTGTGCTTCAGTTTTAATTAAAGTAGCAAATAATAACTGAGTGGTTTTTATATCTTTTCTCTGCCATCTTAAATCATTTCGCGTAATTATTTCTAAACCATTTGTTTTATAATCAACATCAGTTAGGTTTTTTTCTTGAGTAAAAGCAAAAATATTTGGCGTAACATCTTTATCTTTTATTAGAAAATCTCTTTCAATAGTACCTCGACTTACTTGCATATAAATTAGACCTTCTTTATTAGAAAATTTGTTTTTATTCACTAACTTTTTATGCATTTTTAAAAGTAAATCATAAGAAAAAATATTTTTTATTTCTAATTCATTTAATGAGTTTTCGAGTCTTTCTATGTGTGCTGGAAAGTCTATGAGTTTATTATCTATAACTGCTGTAACTTCATATACTGAATCTGCAAATAATAATCCTCTATCAAATATAGATATTTTAGCTTCATTCTCTTTAATGTATTTTCCATTTAAAAATACTATTCTATTCATTGATTGTTATTTGTGTTTTAACAGGTATTTTTGAAATACCCTTTAACGTATATGTATAAGTTTTATTTCCTTCTTTTAACGGAAACAATTTACCTACTGAGCCTAAACTTAATCTATCACCAGCTTTTAAAATAATACCTCTATTATTAAACTCTTCAATTAACCACATAATAACGTTCATTGGATTGCCCATTAAAGTTGAACCGGGAGAGTTTTGTATAACTACTCCATTTTCATCTTCAAAAACAGTCTCCATTTGAGCAAGAGATTTAATAAATTCTGGTGTAGATTGCATAAGTACTCCTGGTCCCATAACCATTTTTGTTGCTACCATATTTATAGCAACTATAACAGCACCAGTAATAGGTTCTCCTTTTGCTATTTGTAATGCAGGCAGTTCTATATATGGATGGATAGAAGAAATATATTTTGAGGCTTCTAATGGACTCTTTGCATTCATGATTTTAGAATTCTTTACTATCATCATCAAGTCAGGTTCAATTAATGTTCTATGACCAAAATCTTTATTAATTGAAGAACCATTTTTAACAAACATATGCTCGAAAAGAACGGCTGTAGCAGGTGTTTTAATTTTAAAACGTTCTTGTGTTGATGGTCCAGTAAAACCAACTTTATATCCTATAATTTTACCATTTATACTTTTTAATGTGTTTACGTATTTATCTTGACTACAATAAGCTTCTTCTAAACTTATATTTTCAGCAATACCTTTTATTGGTGTGTTTGGAAAGCCATTGATAATTTCTATTATTTTAGACTGACTTAAACAAGCTGCATAACTAAAACTATTTATTAAAAAAAATATAATAGTTAAATATATAATTTTAGATAATTTAATCATACTTAGTTTCTCCATTTTTTATAAAAATAGACTATTCAATACTTTAGTTACTTTAGCTGGGTTTTCAATCATCATCATATGCCCCACATTTTCAATTATAATTAAATTGGAATCATTAATAACATTATGTAATTCTTTTGCTTTTTTTACAGGAGTCATTTTATCTTCTCTACCACTTATAATAGTAACTTTTTTATCTATATTACCTGCTACTGTTAATGCATCTTTATATTCATTACATGCTATTAAGTCCTTTGCTAAAACTCTTTCTTTTGATTGAGTAATAAGCTGGATAGACGAGTCAATCATCCAATAGCCAGGAAGAGGATGATTTCCTAAATGTTGTTTTGTTCCAAAGCTCCAATCTGTAATTAAGTTTGCAGCCATACTTAAATTATTTTTTGCAGCATCTATTAAGTCTGGATGAACAGGCATTAAGGAAGCTGTACCTAGTAAACTTATGCTATTAATTCGGTTTGAATGGTTTTTACATATATCTATTGCTACTAATGAACCCATAGAATGTCCTGCTATAGAAGTAGACTTTATTTTTAATTCGTCTATCAAATGAATAACCCACTCACTCATTTCTGAAATAGATGTTAAGGAGTTTCCTTCAGATAATCCATGTCCAGGCATATCAACTGCTAAAATATTAATTCCTTTATTAGCTAAATATCTGGTTTGCATTTGCCATACAGAAGCATCCATTCCAGCACCGTGTATTAACAGCAAATATGGATTATCATTATTAATTTGATAACCTCCTGTTCTAATATTTATAGTGTCATTATTAATTTTAATCTGCATTTTAGACTCTTTGAGATGCTTTTATTGCTTTTTTNAGATCNCNTATAATATCCGATATATCTTCTAAGCCTACAGATATTCTNATTANGTTATCTTTAACTCCTGATTTTTCTAACTCATCATTAGTCATTTGTTGATGTGTTGTAGATGCAGGGTGTATAACTAAAGTTTTTGCATCNCCTACATTTGCTAAATGAGAGGATANTACAGTATTTTCAATAAACTTTCTNCCNGCCTCTTTTCCTCCTTTAATTCCAAANCTTANNATAGCTCCNGGACCTTTAGGTAAAAGTTTTTGNGATAACTTATAGTAATTATTATTTTCTAANCCTGGATAATTTACCCATTCTACATCNTCAGACTCATTTAAGAACTGAGCAACTTCTTTTGCATTTTTTACATGTCTATCCATTCGAACAGGAAGAGTTTCAATTCCTTGAAGAATGTGNAAAGCGTTCATAGGNCTTAAACATGCTCCAAAATCTTTCATACCTTCAGCTCGCATTCTCATTATTAAAGCGTGTAATCCAAACTCTTGTTGAAAAATTAAATTGTCATAACCCGCATAGGGTTCTGTTAAGTTAGGAAACTTATCAGTTTCCTCCCACTTGAATTTTCCACTATCTATAACAANGCCCCCTATTGCAATTCCATGACCTGCAATAAATTTAGTAAGNGAGTGCATGACTATATCAGCACCAAGTTTTAAAGGTTGCATCAAATATGGTGTAGTAAAAGTGCTATCTACCATGAACGGAATCTTAGCTTCATTGGCTACTTTAGATAAATTTTCAATATCTAATACATTTATATTTGGATTACCAATTGTTTCAGCAAATATTAGTTTAGTATTATCCTTTATAGCATTTTTAAAGTTTGTAATATCAGTTGGGTCAACAAATGTAGTATTAATTCCAAACCTTGGAAGAGTATAAGATAAAATATTATGTGTACCCCCATATATGGCATTGGATGCTACTATGTGNCTATCTTTATCCATTAAAGTAGCAACTGTAAGAAAAAATGCAGCCATACCACTAGCTGTTGCTACAGCTCCAATTCCACCCTCAAGAGCAGCCATTCTTTCTTCTAAAACAGAGACTGTAGGATTAGAAATTCTTGAATAAATATGTCCTGGTTGTTCCAAATTATATAGTGAAGATGCGTGATCGGTACTATCAAATAAATACGATGTAGTTTGATGAATAGGAACAGCTCTAGAACCAGTTTTTGGATCTGCTTCTTGACCAGCATGTAGGCTTAATGTATTAAATTTATAAAACTTTGATGATGTCATATGTACTTAACCTTAATTAAATTTTATAGTACAAGTTTTATCAGATTTTATATATTTTTAAATTAATTATTTCTAATATTGGAGAATATTATGAGTTCAAATATAAATTCTATAGCAGTTTTAGGTGCAGGAACAATGGGAGCAGGCATTGCAGCCTTGGCAGCAGATAAAGATTGTAAAGTTTTATTATTAGATATTAGTGATGAAGCAGCTCAAAAAGGAAAAGACAGCATGATTTCTGAGAGAAATCCAATGTTAAGTGATCCTTCTAAAATTAATAATGTGGAAACGGGTACATTTGAAAATGACTTTGAGTTGATAAAAAATTATGACTGGATTTGTGAAGTAGTAGTTGAAAAATTAGATATAAAACGCCAAATTTTTGAAAAGATTGAAAAGTATAGAAAAGATGGTTCCATAGTTAGTTCAAATACTTCTGGTATTCCTTTAAGAGATATAACAGAAAATATGCCAGATAGATTATTANNAGATGTTTGTATTACTCATTTTTTTAATCCTGTAAAAGTTATGAAATTATGTGAATTAATTCCAGGAGAAAAAACTAAGCCAGAAATTTTAGATAATCTTTCAATATTCCTACAGGATATTATGAATAAAGGCGTTGTAAATGCAAAAGATACAGTAAATTTTATAGGAAATAGAATAGGGTGTTTTCTTATATTGAAGGGTCTTCATCAAGGTAAAAAAGCAAGAGAAGTAGGATTAATTCAAGAAGAAATAGATGGTCTAATGTCTAGACCAATAGGACTTCCACCTACAGGTTTATATGGNTTGGTAGATTTAATTGGTCTTGATGTNATGNATTCAGTAGGAAAGAACTTNGCAATAAATTTNCCTAAGGATGATCAAGGTTTGANATATGTAAATTTACCAACAGAAGAGCANAATATGTTTGATANTGGTCAATTAGGNAGAAAAACNGGNGGTGGNTTTTANCGTATNCAAAAACTNGATAANGGAGAAAAGAAAAANGAAGTTTTTGATTTAAGTAATTTAGAATGGAGAGATGCTAAAAAGATTTCTATTGATGGTGATTTGAATATGATGCTTGAAGATACAGAGCAAGGTAATTATTTATGGCAAGTAATGGGCTCTACACTTGCTTATGCTGCAGATTTAATACCTGAAATTGCTGATGATATACTTAACATAGATAGGGCAATGCGTTGGGGATTTGCTTGGTCAAAAGGCCCATTTGAAATGTTAGATGAAATAGGCCCTAATAATTTTATAAATAAATGTAAAGAAAATAATATTAGTATTCCAAAAATGTTACAAANCTTAGATGAAAGTGAAAATGACACCTTTTATAAGGATGGTAAATATTTAACTAAAGACGGTAATTATNTAGANATATAGCAGTAAAATATTTTTACTCTTCATATTTTTATAATATTTAGTATATAATTTGAAGCATGGTTAATTATATAGATAATATATCTAAATTAGTAGGCAATACTCCTTTAATAAAATTAAGACAAGTTTCTGAAGAAACTGGATGTAATATTTTAGGCAAAGCTGAATTTTTAAACCCAGGACAATCTGTAAAAGATAGAGCAGCTTTGTGGATTATAAAAGATGCAGAAAAAAAAGGTTTAATTGAAAAAGGTGGACTAATAGTAGAAGGTACAGCAGGTAATACAGGTATAGGGTTAACAGTTATAGGGCAAGCTTTGGGTTATAAAACCTTGATTGTAATGCCCGAAACGCAAAGTTTAGAAAAACAGTCTGCAATAAAAGACTTGGGTGGTGAATTATTACTAGTTCCTGCAAAGCCTTATTCTGATCCTGGAAATTATATAAGATATTCTGAAAAAGTTGCTTTAAATAAAAATGCATTTTGGTCAAATCAATTTGATAATACAGCGAATATGCTAGCTCATATTGAAAGTACTTCTTTAGAGCTTTGGAAACAAACAAATAACTATATAGATGGATTTGTTGCAGCAGTTGGAACCGGTGGAACTCTTGCCGGAACTTCTATAGGTTTAAAGCAGAAAAATAAAGATATTAAAATTATTTGTGCGGACCCTTTAGGTTCTGGTATGTATTCGTGGATTAAAACTGGTAAAGCTAGTCCAGAAGGATCTTCAATAACTGAAGGAATTGGACAAAGTAGAATCACCGCTAATTTAAGTGAAGCAATAATAGATGACTCTTATCAAGTTGAAGATAATGAAGCACTAAAGATTATATTTAATCTGCTTAAAAACGAAGGTTTATCATTAGGTCCATCATCTGGTATCAATATTGCTGGAGCAGTAAAGCTTGCAAAATTGTTAGGTCCAGGGCACACTATTGCGACAATTTTATGTGATTATGGAACTAGATATTCTAGTAAAATTTATAATATTGATTTTTTAGAATCAAAAAATTTAGAAATACCAGATTGGTTAAATAGAAAGGGTTAAATTATGGACTTAGGTATAAAAGGAAAATCAGCGATTATTTGTGCTTCTAGTAGAGGATTAGGGAAAGCTTGTGCATACTCATTAGCTATTAATGGAGTAAATATTACTTTAAATGGAAGAGACGAAAGTATTTTAGAAAATACTAAAAAAGAAATTTCTGAGCTGGCACCTAATATTAAAATAAATACCGTAGCATGTGATGTTTCAACAAATGAGGGAAGACAAAAATTATTAGCAGCCTGTCCAGAGCCAGATATCTTAGTTAATAATAATGGAGGTCCTCCATTTAGAGATTTTCGTGAAATAGATAGAGATGCTATAATAGAGGGTGTAGATATGAATATGATTACACCAATAGAGTTAGTTAAAGCTGTAGTNGATGGAATGATTAAAAGAGAATTCGGNAGAATAGTTAATATTACCTCTGTATCAGTAAAGAGACCNGTTGTAGGATTAGATTTATCAAGNGGAGCAAGAGCNGGATTAACAGCTTTTTTATCTGGAGTGGCAAGGTCTATAGCTGATAAAAATATTACTATAAATAATATTTTACCNGGTTTTTTTGATACTGATAGATTACGACAGGGTGTTACATCTATGGCAAAAATGGGTAATGAAAGTGAGAACATTGTTGCAGATAGAATGGCATCGAGTATTCCTGCTAAGAGATTTGGAACACCTAATGAATTTGGAGAAACTTGTGCATTTTTATGCAGTAAACAAGCTGCATATATAACAGGACAAAATATTTTATTAGATGGAGGATTATTTGATAGTTCTTTTTAATAAATAAAGTTTTATTTATGTTAAATTTCCAAATTAATAAAATTTCAGATCAATTTGGTGTAGAGGTNATAGGGCTNGATGTATCTAAAAACTTAAANGAAAAAGATGTNAAAGTCTTAAAAGATTTATTTNATGAAAATCATGTAATAGTTTTTAGNAANCAANANTTATCTGATGAAGAGCANTTATCTTTTACNGAAAANTTTGGTGANTTGGAANTTTATCCAGANGCAGATAAAACAAAAGANTCACAAAAAACNTANCACGTGGCNAATGTAAANCTNGATGGAAAGCATTTAACNGATNAAGATGAGCANGTAATTTTTCAAAAAGTNAATCAAAGNTGGCATACAGATAGNTCTTATAGATTNATNCCTTCATATGCTTCATTANTATATGGNATAGAAGTNCTNCCTGATGANGCAAATGGNGGNGAGACNGAGTTTGTTAATATGTTCAAAGTTTATNAAGNTTTAGATNANNAATTAAAANCTAAGTTAGAATATTTNCATATGGTNCATTANTATGAATTTGGNAGAAGAATGTTTCCNAATCTTCCNCCTGTTAGTGAATTTGAAAAAGAAAATATTCCTCCTGTTTCTCATCCTTTGATTAGATTNCATCCTGATANAAATAATNNTAGNTCTTTNTTTNTTACAGCTAATGCTGGNAATGANATTGGNGGNATGACNCANNANAAAGGTGCATGCTTACATAAAAATTTAGTTGATATAGTTTCGGATTCCGTTTTTAAGTATAAGCATAGATGGAAAAAAGGTGATTTAGTAATGTGGGATAATAGATGTCTTTTACATAGAGCTATACCTTATGATATGAATAAATATAGAAGGGTATTTAGAAGGACTACAGTGGCTGGTTCAACCGCTATTAAGGGTCCTGCTTTTGACCCAGAAATAATATAAGGAGTTAAAATGGAATTATATAGTATTGAGTGGTCACCTTGGGTAAGAAAAGTAAGGATAGCTGCAATAGAAAGAGGAATTCATAGTAATATTAAAATAATTCCTGCTGATATAGGTTTTGCCGATAAAACTTTAAAAATGGTTGAAAGTAATTTATCAACACTTAATCCATCTGGTCGTGTACCAACTTTAATAACAGAAGATGGACAGAGTATTTATGATAGTACAGTTATTGTTCATTATCTTGATAATATTGGAAAAGAGTTTTCAATAATTCCAAAAGATAATGAAAAGAAAATTAACTGTTTAAAAATAAATGCTTTAGTAGATGAAATAATTGATTCTTTACGTCATATAAGCCTTGAGCATAGAAGGGAAGAAAATAAAAGATTATCAGATTGGTTAGACGCATTGGATAAAAAAGTAAGAAGGGGTATAGAAGTTATAGAAACTAATATAGACTTTCTTTCAAGTTCAAATACGCAAGTTTTAAATTTAGCTGATATCAGTATCATAATATTATTGGGAACAATTAAGAGAAACTCAAAGTCTAATTACGATATATTCAGTGATAATTTAAACGACTGGTTTAACCAAATGTCTGAAAGAGAATCTGTTAAAAGAACTAAACCACCAAACCTATAGAAATATTTTAGCCCTTTTCAGAAACTTGATTATTTTTATTTTCATACAAAGAAATATTTTTTTCAAACTCGGATAGTCTTCTCCATATGGACCGTAATTCAGTTATAGTTGTCCAATTGTGAAGAAATAGAGCAAACCCCCCATGAACTCTTTGAAATGCATTACTTACTTGAGTAACTGTTCCTAGCATAATCAAACCTGTAAAAAGACCTGGCCCTACTATTAAGTAAGGAACAATAATCATAAATTGATCGTAAGTATTCATCCAAGCATTAAAGTAGCTATAATGCTTAAATAATCTATGGTAATTAAATCTAATTCCCAAAAATAATTCCCATAATTTTTCAGGTTGCGCATATTCCTTATTATCTTCACCTAGAACTAAATCTTTTCTAAATGCTGCTTCTACTTTTTGATTGTTATATTCAAGTCCTGGTAAATACCAACCTACAAACCAAGATATAAATAAACCTCCAAGAGATACAATCAGAGCCACCCAAACTAATGATCCTTCTATATCCCTAAGATATGGAATATCTACTTTATCACTTAAACCCCATAGTATTGGTATAAAAGCTATCAAAGTCATAATAGATCGAACTATTTGTAAACCAAGTGATTCAACAATTTTTGCAAATCTATAACAATCCTCTTGTATTCTTTGGCTTGCACCTTCAATTTCAACTTCTACATGTCTCCACCTGGGTATATAATTAAAAGTCATAGCTTGTCTCCAGCGAAGTGCATATATACTAGTAAACCAACTTGTAAAAACAGCTATAACAATATATGGAAATGCTAATACAACAAAAGAAGCCTCCCCAGAAAAATTATTAGTAATATAAGAGAGAGATATTAAGTGATCATAAAAAAGAGTAATACCCTCAGAAGGATTGTCTTTATAGCTAGCGGATGCTTGCAGTAAATTATAAAATCTTCCGTACCAACTATTAAAAGCAACTGTAAACTGAACTTGTACCCATAACGAGAAAATTAATAATGATAGACCCGCGTAAGCCCAAAGTGCCCATTCTTTAGTTTTAAAAAAAGCTTTTAACAAATCTAACTCCCAGAACGATTACGTTATTAATTACCTATAAGATCATATTATTTAATTATTTATTTTTAAGCTTTGTTAATAAAAGTAATATGGTCGTAATTATTAGTATTATAAGTCCAATATATTTACTAGTTAAATTTGGCAATAAAATTAATACTCCTGAAATAAAAAATATTACTCTAATTATTTTATTTATATTACCAAGTTTATAAATATAACCTTCGAAGCTAGCTGAAATAATAATTATTGCAAATATAGCAATTAAAACTGCCATTAATATATCCGTCGTATTTCCTTGCATTAGCATGGAAGAATCAAACACAAATAAAATTGGAAGAAAGAATAAAATTGACCCTAGCCTCATTGATAGAAATCCAGTCTTTAAAGCTGAAGTTTTAGAAATACTAGATGCTGTAATTGCAGCTATTGCAACTGGGGGTGTAATAAATGAAAGTACTCCCCAATATAATACATATAAATGTGCTGCAAGTGGATCAATTCCGCCTTGAATTATTGCTGGAGCTAAAACTATTGCTAAAAAAATATAACAAGCACTAACAGTCATCCCTATTCCTAGAACTAAAGAAGCAATAGCTCCAAAGGTTAATATCATAAATAAATCACCACCTGCTAAAAAAACTAATTCTCTTGAGAGAGAAGTACCAACTCCAGTTAATGACATTGCTCCAATAATAACACCTATACCTGATAATAAAGATACAATTCTAGCAATTATCTCACCAATTTTAACAATTATATTTAACCATTGGTTCAGTTTAATTTTATTAAAATTAATTAATAATAATATAAAAACTAATAAAATTGATGCTATGAAAGGCGCTTCACTCTCTAATTTAGCTGAAACTATAAGCCAGACAAGTGATACAAATGAAATTATAAAAGGAAAACCATTAATTAGAGTAGGATAAAGTTGTGGAATGTCTTTAGCATTCATACCTAATAATTTGTTTTTAGCAGCATATAGATCAGTTTGAATGATGAGTGCTATATAAAAAATAGCACCTGGTATAAGAGCAGCAAGCAGTATTTCAGCATATGGAAGATTAAGAAAAGATGCCATAATAAATGCTACTGTTCCCATCACAGGTGGCATTAATACACCTCCAGTGGAAGCACATGCCTCAATTGCTGCAGCATACCTTCCTGAGTATCCTGCTTTTTTCATAGCAGGAATTGTTAGAGAGCCACTAGTTATAACATTACTAGTAGGACTACCTGATAACATTCCAAAAAAACCTGATGCTAGTATTGCTACTTTAGCAGGACCACCCCTATATTTTCCCATTAGAGATTCTGCAATATTTATAAAAAACTTACCTCCACCTGTTTCTGCTAGAATTATTCCATATACTAGAAAACCAATAAGAAGACTTCCAGCTACTCGCATAGGAATTCCAATAAGACTATCTAATCCCATACTGTGTGCTCTTGCAGCTTCTTTAAAAGTATACATATTTCCCCATAATGCACCTGGCATATGGTCAGCAAAAATTGGGTATAAAGAAAAAAATAAAGCTATAAAAAATATAATTATTCCACCGGTTCTTCTTAAAGACTCTAATGATAAAACTATTAAAATTAAACTTAAGATTGTGGGTAATAAAGGAGCATCAATATCCCAGCCATTACTTAGAATATTTTCAGAATTTATAGAAAAGTATATCCCAATTAAAAATATTGATATAGCCGCTAATATATCACTAATTAAAATTTTATTTTTACTACTTTTACTAAATGGAAAAATTAAAAATGAAATGGGTTGAAAGAAGGCAATAAGAAGATAAAGAAAGCTATTAGAGACTGGATAAAAATTAAAAATACCAAAATTAAATACTTGATTAATAGTAATTATACAGCCAATTAATGCTAGAAAAATAATTACAAATTTAGGAAAGACGCTAATTCTTTCGTTAAAACTATTATTAATTGTTTGCAAGAGCTAATTCTCTCACTTTTAACCATTCTTTTTTAAATTCTTCTCCGTCTAAATGGTCATTATTAGTTAAGAAATTTTTCCAAGTACCTATTAATATTGCTAATCTTTTTAATCTAGCATTATTCCATTTCTCATCTTCTTCATTCCATAGATTCTTTTCTTTAAGGTATTTTATTGCACCTTTATGAATAGGAATTTCAGCAGGCGTACCGGATGATAATTCAAGTTTCCATTTAAACATTACTGCACTTATATCTTTATAAAAACTAAAAGATTCGTCTATTGCTTTCATAAAGTTATATACTTCATTTTCAGATGTTTCTGCATAAACTGTTAAATTAGGATAATTATACCCACCTATATGAGCAGGGTTATTCTCATCTAGTCCTGCTCCTAATATTTCTTTTTGAGGTTTCATAAAAGGAACAAGTTTATTAAGTTTTTTCCAACCATCTATATTATCTTCTGGCATATCCAGCCATTTAATGCCTTTATTTGAAGCGGCTAATTCATAAACAGCAGAACCTGTAGGAACAGCACCCGCTGCATCGAGTCTTCCATTTTGTAACGCTTTAATAGTGGGACCAAATCCAGGATATATAACTTTTTCTACATCACTAAAAGTAAGATTTGCAAATGCCATTATACCTAATACCTTCACATTTAATGAAGGATTTGCCGTAACATATGCAACTCTTTTATCTTTTAAATCAGCTATATTATTAATACCTGCATCAGCTGGTACCGCTATTCCAAATGTATTAGGTCTTCCTATTATAAGACGTAAATCTTGAGGGCCCCATTTTTTTGCAGAAAAATCATATAAGCCTTCGCTTGCAAAATATGCTTCCGTTCCCAAGAAACTAACACTTACTCTTTTTCTTTTTAATGCTAGTAATCGTCCTATTGATGTTCCTGAAGGAAGAAGTCTAACTCTTATATCATATTTTTTCATTATACCTTCAGCTATAGCCGATGCTTCATTGTAGCCTGATGCACCTATATCATATACAGACCATACCATTGTTCTAGGCAAATTATCGTTAGAATGAGAATTAGATATACCCAAAGTAAGACACATAAATAAGCTAATAATTATATTATATAAATACATAATTATTTATTTCGTGCCGTTTTCAATGCATTTGCATACCATTCAATTTCTTCAGCAAATTTTATAAATTCTTTTTGACGCTCATCTTTATCTTCAGATATTCTCTCACCTTCATTATTAAAATTTTTATTAACAAAAGGGGCATGTATCATTGAAGAAATAGGAGGCATTCCTAATTGAGCTAAAAATGATCTTAATGGAGAAGAAACTCTTACTCCTCCAAAAGGTGACACAGAGTAAGTTGCAACAGCTGATGGTTTTCTTTGGTATTCAGCATAAAAATGGTTCAGCAGATTTACAAGAGCAGGAGGCATAAAGTGATTATATTCAGCGCTAACTATAACAAAGGCATCAGAGGATTCTAGTTCTTGATGAATGTTTTCTAAACCATTAGGAGCAGAATTAGAATCATAATCACTATATCTTTTTGTCAAAGTTTCTAGATTATTCTCTAATGGGTCAATTAATACTGCTTCTATATTTCTATTTATAAATTCATTTTTTAAATATTTTGCAAACCTTATTCCTAGTCTTCCATCTCTAGTAGAACCATATATAATACTAATCTTTAATGACATAGTTTAATCCTATTCTATATTTATTTACCGGTAAAATTAGGAGCTCTTTTTTCAATAAAGTGAGCTACTCCTTCTTTAAAATCTTCACTTAAAAAACTGTCAACCATATCATTATCTGCAATTCCTACAGCTTCATCTAGTCCTTGAAGCAAGCCTTGCCACAATTGTTTTTTCATGATTTTCATTGATCTTGGAGAAACATCTTTAGCCATAGTTTCTGCATATTTATAGACTTCATCAATAAAAGTTTCATCACTGAAAGTTTTATTTACAAAACCAATTTTTTCTGCTTCTTCAGCTGTAATTTTTCTTGCAGTTAATGTCATATCCATTGCATGTCCCATACCTACTAAACGCGGTAGAAGCCAACTTAATCCATGTTCAGCTATTAATCCTCTTTTACTAAATGCTGTAGAAAAAACGGCAGATTTTGAAGCAAACCTAATATCACACCACATAGATAGAATTAATCCTAATCCTGCTGCAGGACCATTTATTGCTGCTATTATTGGTTTTGGAACACTAGGAAACCAAGTTTGTGCTCTTTGAAAATCTAAAGGCCAAGCATTATCAAATGCTTTGTAAGGGGACTCAGCATTTTTATCTGCACGTTCATTAGCATCAATTGTATTTAATGAATCCATATCTGCACCTGCACAAAAGCCTCTTCCAGTTCCAGATAATATTATTACTTTGACATCATCATTTTTTGCAGCATTATCCATAGATTGTTTAATCTCTATAGCCATCTCTTCAGTCCAGGCATTTAATCTATCAGGCCTATTTAAAAGTATTGTGTGAACAGAATTATTTACCTTTTCTGTAATATTAATATATGGCATAATTACATTCCTTTATATTTAGAAATTTATAAAAATATATAATAACTAATTTATATATTATGTTGCAAATATTTAAATAACAAAATAGTTTTAAGTTTTATATTATTAAATTTTTGGAATCTAAATGATAAAACATATGAATGAAGATGTTAAAAAAGCAATTACATCAAGAAGGTCTGTAAGAAAATTTTTATCAACTGAAATTAGTAAAGATGTAATTGAAGATATATTAACTGTATCTGCAAGAGCTCCTAGTGGAACAAATATTCAACCATGGAATGTACACGTATTACTTGGAGAGTCAAAAAGTAAAGTTTGTAAAGCTTCTTGCGATGCTTTTTATGATCCTAAAATTGAAAAAAAAAATGAGAGAATTCATTATATGGAAGATTTTCGTGAACCATATTTAGCAAGAAGGAGAAAGGTTGGATGGGATCTCTATGCATTACTAAACATTAAAAAAGGAGATTATGAAAAAACCAAATCTTTTCATGTCCAAAATTTTAATTTTTTTAATGCTCCTGTTGGATTAATATTTACGATTGAAAAAGACTTAGGGTGGATGAGTTGGCTGGATTATGGTATGTTTATTCAAAATATATGTGTTGCTGCTAGAGCTTATGGATTAGATACTTGTCCTCAAGCTGCATGGGGACAAATGCATAAAGTCATTTCTCCAATTCTTAATATTGAAGATGGTCATATAATTCATTGTGGAATGAGTTTAGGGTATGAAGATAAAAATGCAGATGTAAATAAGTTAAAAACTGTTAGAGAAGATTTAAATACTTTCACACAATTTCATGAATAATTTTATTTATATGAAGCTTTAAAGTTCTTTACTAAATTTTCTGCTTCATTAATTTGATCTTGTGTCATATGTTCTAATATTACTTTAATATATAAATTCTTTGATGTTTCATCCTCAGATAATTTAAAAAATTTATATGCTTCAACAATATTTGGCTCTACACCATTACCATGAACATATCTTTTACCTACAGAAACTTGAGCATGTTCAAGTCCTCTATTTGCAGCGATAAGTTCTAATTGTGCAGCTTTTTCTAAATCACCTACTTGACTATATCTATAAGCAACTTGCATATTCATGTGCGTTTCTCTAGCAAACTGGTCATTGCAATAATATGTACGTTTTACATCATGATCTCGCATTATTATTATACCTGCTTCTTTAGCTCTTCTTTCCATATCTTCTGTAATTTCAGCTAGAGCTATGCTATTTAATAATGTTATTATAATCGTAATTAAAAAAATTTTTTTCATTGTACCTCTAGTAGTTTGTTTTTTATACCATACAGTATAAAAAACTATTATCAAGAATAATTATTATATTTAATTAATTTTATATATAATATTTATTTCAAATTCTCTTTCTTTTTTTAGTAATACTATTTGCTCAAAGGGAGAGCTCTTTTTAACAGAGTCTATTGCAGCATTTATTAGTGAATCATTTGCGTTAGTGTTAGGACCAATATTTATAGAATTTAAACTTCCATCTTCCTTAAGTTTAAAAATTATATGAACTATACCTTCATTCTTTCTCCTCAGGTCTTTTTTTGGATAATTGTTAATCGCAAAAGATTGTATTATTGACCTAATACTATTTTTATAAGTTTCTAAGCTACTAATTTCACTTGCAGAAAGTTTGTCATTTTTTATTTCAGTATTTTTTACAATTTCTTTTTCTGTTTCTTGCTTGATTGGCTTATTAGGTAAATTAATATTTTGTGACATTAAATTATCTTCCAATTTAATAGGTTTTTCAATATCAGTAGTAACTAAATAATTGGGTTTATTTATCATCTTAATAGGTTTTTCATTCTTTTTTATTTGTTTGGTGCTTTTAATATTTGGAAGATCATCAATTGATAAATCACTATTAAGACTTTCAATATTTTTTGGAATATCAATTTTATTATTTATTAGAGGCTTTAAGTTATCTGGTAAAATAATATCTTTAGGTAAATCAATAACCGCAGTTGTATTATCTACTTGCTCTAAATTAATATTTTTTGGAGCATCTAAAACAGGAGGCTTGATAACTTTTTGAGGTTGAGAAATCTCTGGAGGATTTATATTATTTATTACAGGAATTTCTTCTTTGATCTCATTTATTAATTCTAAAATAATTTTTGGTTCTGTATCTTCTATTTTATCTATTTTTATTAAAGAACTAATTGGTATTAAAGAGGCATGAAAAACTATTGCAAATAAAGCACTAGATAAAATAATTTTATTACTAATATTATTATCAAAAAGACTTATCATTTTTATAATATATTTTTAGTTACTATTGCAGCTCTCTTAATTCCAGTATTTCTAATCATTCTAATAACTTTTGAGAGTGTACCTGAAGAAGCATTACCATCAGCTTTAATAAGGACTTCTTCAATGCTTTTATTTTTTAGTAAAGAAGTTAAATAAGCTTCTAGATTATTTAAAGGTATTATTTTATCATCTAAAGATATTTTATTATCATTTCTAATAAGAATAGTCATTTCTGGGCTTTCAGCGTTTGAGCCAGTATATGATAAAGGAGGGTCCACTTCAAATAAGTCTTTTTTTGACAGCGTTCCTGATAACATAAAAAATATTAACAATAAAAAAACAATATTAATTAGGGGAACCAGATTTGGTAACCTTTTTTTTCTTATTCTTTTTTCTAGAATATTCATCATTTTTCTTTAGTTATTAAAGCAATATTTTCAATGCCTAAACTTCTAATCATATCTACTACTATTATTAAATTATTTATTTTTGTTTCGTTTAATGTTGAAATAACAATTTTTTTATTTTTAGAATTAATTAATTTCCTTTGAATTATTTCTGATAAATTTTCTAATTTAACTTCTGCTTTATCAATTTCTATTAATCCTTCTTCTGATAAATTTATTATAATTGGTAGGTTTTTCTTCTCTATGCTAGCATTACTTTGATTTGGTGATATCATATCAATAGTTTTAAAGTCAGTAAATTCGCTAGTTAACATAAAAAATATTAATAATAAGAAAACGATATCTATCAAAGGAGCTACATTAATATCTATACTCTTCTTTTTTCTAATTAAAAGAGCCATTATTTTTTATTTTTTAGTAAAATATTAGTTTGTATTATTAGGTGCCGCATGTCTTCTCTTGCCTTATCAACCCTTCCATCTAACCAGTAAAAAGCAGCTAAAGCTGGAATGGCAACAATAAGTCCAAAAGCTGTAGTTAGAAGAGCTTCCCATATTCCACCTGCCAGAATAGCAGGATCGACTCTACTACCAGCTTCTTCTAATTTTGAAAAAGCATTTATCATACCAATAACTGTTCCGAGTAAACCTAAAAGTGGAGCAATATTAGATATTACTTCCAATGGTTTTAGTAAGAATTCAAGATTTCTTAATTCTTTTTCCGCTGCAATAGATATTTGGTTTTCTTTATCTTCTTCAGAAAGTTTTTGAGATTCTATAGTAACTAATATTATTTTTGAAGCGGGATGATAAATTGTATTTAATAAATTTTTTGCATTAGATAATTTATTGCTCTCAATCATCTCCATAGCAGCGTCAATTTTTTTAATATTGTGTAAATCTGATTTATAAAATTGGATTATTTTTATAATGATTATAGTTAAAGATATAATAGATAAGCCCAATAATAAAACCATTACTGGGCCACCCTTTAAAATTAATGCTAACAAATCTATATTATATTTTTCCATAATAAGTCCAATTTATTAGCATTTATAATTTTAAATTACTAATTAAAAAATATTACCAATTAACCCTAAGGCCTATAAAGAAAGAGCGCGGTGCTCCAGGCGAATAGAATCTTGGGTCCAAAGGTCCTACAGCTGTTTCTCCGCTTCCTGTATCACCTAATTCTGATATAGGGACATTAACTTCATCTGCTTCAGCTTCACCAAGTACTCCCATGGTCTCATATTTAGAGTCTAAAAGGTTATCTACTCTCGCAAAGAAAGAAAAAGATTTACTCAATTTCCATGATGCATCCGCGTTGAAAACCATATATGGATTTGTTTTCTTTAATTGATTAGATTCATCTCCTCTTAGGAAAACTCCAGATGAATATGTCATATTTAAACCAGCATTTAACTGAGACGAAAATTCTTGATTAATACCTGTTTTAAAAGTGTGTTCAGGCATACCTGGTAGATAATCACCTGCTTCAATATCATTATTACTCGTTGGATGATTAGCGGCTGGTAATGTATGAGCTGATTCAAAAGTAGCTTGTAGATAAGAATAATTAGAATATATATTTAGATTTCCTATTCCATTATTAAATCGAGAGTTTAATGCTAGCTCTATACCTCTTCTTTGTGTTTCTCCAAAGTTTTTAAAGTAACCAGATGATTTGCCTGTTCCAGTGCTAACAAACTGAATATCGTCAAAATTTATGAAGTGAAAATAAGTAGCCTCCCAATAATGATTATCTATTTTTCCTTTTGCTCCAAATTCCACACCTCTTGTTATAACTTGATCTAGTGGAGGATCAGCAACAAAAGCATTAGGTAATCTACAAGGAGCCGAAGGTGATGCACAAGAAAGTTCGACTGGTGCTGGCGTTCTGTTAGCTTCTTTATAGCTAGCTCTAAAAGCTAAGTTATCATCATAATTATGCGTCATGCCAATAGCAGGGTTAAGTCTAAAGTATCTATGACTTCCTGTATTAGTTTCTGTTCTAGTAAATGATGTTTTTAAATGATCATAAAGTTTTACATATGCTAAATTTGCACGAGCAGAAATTGTAATATCGGTTTTATTATCAAAAGCAAACAAATCATTTATATATATTCCATAATAATCAGTTTTGGATGCTAGTTGTGCACTTCCAACATCGCCTCTCTCATTTGTTGATTCCTTTCCACCACTTGAACCACTATGTTCTCTAATTGATTCTAGAGTGATAAAACCACCTTCAGTATTTAATAAGTTGGAAACTGTTCTGTTATTATGAAGCTGCCCTAACTCACCTCGAGAATGAAAAGCTGTTCGTGTTTTATCAACAGATGCACCTATTATAATATTGTGCATTTTATCTAAATAATTTGTATTAATATTATATTGTGCAGATCCACCCCAAGTAACAGTCATAGTCGAAGATTTATTTAATAGTCCATACTTTCTTATGGCGTCATTATTAGAAATAGCATTTCCAAATTGGTCAATTAAAACTTCATAATTATCCCCATCTGCTTCTCCACATATTGGTTCATCAGCTGTTCCAAAATCATCTTCCAGTTGTTCTGCATGGGTTGCGTTATCTTCAGCGCATTCTTCAGCATCTAATTCGTCTGCATTTAGCGTGTCTCTTATTAATCTTCTATAGTAAACAGATGTATTTATTACTGAATCATCCTCTAGATAAAAATTAGCATTTGATGCAGCTAAATAAACTTTATTACTAGTAAAATCAGGCCACGTAAAAACAGATTCTCTTCTTACTTTTAACAATTCTGTAGGAGATACTCCATTACCATTTAAATTTGAGTCTGCATTCATAAAGGTAAAATCAAAGTCAGAATTTTCAAATATTTTCCCATAATTTATAAATAGTCTTTTTACGTCGCCAGCACTATTATCTCTCCATCCGCCATCGTAAGAATTTTCCATAGCAACATATAGTCCTTGACTTTCATCTCCCGCACCTAATTCAATATTGCCATTAACCCAATCAGCACCTCCAAACTCAAAGTGATTTTCTACAGAAGAGTCTGTATTGAGAAAATCTAATCCTTTTTTAGTAGTTAAAGCTAAAGATCCTCCTAAAGCATTTAAACCAAATACAGGGTTTGAACTCATTAAATCAATATCAGTTAATGCAGCTTCTGGTACTAATTCCCACTGTAACGTGTCACCAAATCCTTCATTAATTCTAGTTCCATTTAAATAAACAGCTAAACCTTGAGATTCTCCCAATAGCGGAGCAGCAGTAAATCCTCTATAATCAATATTCTTCTGAAAAGGACTATTTTGAACGTCTTTTATAGTTACACCTGTTAATTTCTCTCCTAATAGATCGACAATAGTAGTCCCAGTAGAACTGTCTAAATCTATTTCACGCAAACTCTGACTAGCATTAGGAATTTTATTTCTATCAATTTCTATACCTGGTAACGGTGATATTCCTATTACCTCAATGTCATCTATTTTTTCTTGACTAAAAGCATTCTTAGCGAAAGATAATAATAGTATCATAGATAGTATTGATTTTAATATATAATTACAAATGTACATATTATAGAGTCCTTAATTATTAATAAAAAACTGTTTATAAACTTTAATATAGGAAAAAGCAATAATAAATATTGGTTTTTTCTATATAAGTATATCTGATATGTTATATAGTTATTTGAATACTTTTGCAAAATAATATACATATTTATTAGTTTGGGGGATAAGAATGATTATTTTATATAAATTGTTAATCATTTTAATTACTTTTGTGAATTATTCTTATGCGAATAATATTGATATACAAAAACAATTAGATATTCAAAATGAAATAATTGATATTCAGTCTAAGAGAATAGATCAATTAGAAATAATTATTAAAGAATTAAAAAATAATATTCCATCAACAGAGCATAGTAATAATTCTCAAACTTCTCAAGTAGCAGAAAAGCAAGAAGAAATTTTAATTGAAAAATCTGATGATGTAATTTCATCCTCTAAAAACAAGATATATAATCCAGAAACTGCTTTTTTTGGACCTTTGCCTCAGTTAAGGTCAGCTGACGGGAAATATTCAGCAGGAGTGATGGGTTTAATTCAATTAGAATCTGCAGTTTATAATCAAGATGCTAATTATAACACAAATAATGATTTATCTGATGGTTTCATAGTAAGAAGAGCAGGATTGACTTTTGCTGGGGTTTCTGAAAAAGACTGGATTTGGTTTTTATCATATGACTATGCCGATAGTGGAGATAATCCGCATGATGGATTGAGAGCTGCTATGGGAATATATAGAGGGTTTAAACCTTGGTGGTTATTTGTAGGTTTGTTTGGCAATTCAGTTGGTTTAGATGCATCTAATTTTTCTTCTCAAAGACAATTTATGGAAGCAGCAATGCCTCAAGCAACTTTTATCTATGGAGCAGGTTCACCTGCTATGGGAGCGGCTGCAACTTATAGAGGAGATGATTATTATTTAAGATTTGGACTTTATGGGGAACCTTATAAAAATGCAAGCACGGATGATGAAGGAATGGGAGTTCATGGAAGAATTGCTTGGCAACCCTTTAAAGAGCGCTTTAAGGCATTACATTTAGGNNCTACTGCTTATTATAGAACAGCCAATCCTAGTAATACATTTACTAATGGATTAAGAGATTCTACTCTTAGATTTAGATCGAAAGGAGAGACATCTGTCAGCGGAGATTTTATAGTTGATACAGGTATTATTACTGATTTAGATAACTATTATTATGTTGGCTATGAATTTGCTATGGTGGAAGGGCCGCTTTCTCTTCAAAGTGAATGGGGTATATTAGGAGTAAATAGAAAGACACAGGCTAATCCTCAATTTAATGGAGGTTTTTTTCAGGCAGGTTATATGATAACTGATGATGCTAGAAACTATAATGCTTACTTTGCTCAATTTTGGCGTCTAAAACCAAAAATTTCAATTATGGAAGGTGGAATAGGAGCTTGGGAAGTTGCTTTGAGAGCCAGTCAAATTGATTTAAGTGATAAAAATATAGATGGAGGAAATGCTAATTCTTATACTTTAGGCATTAATTGGTATATGACCGCTTTTACAAAAACTATGTTTAATATTCTTCATACTGATTCAGCAGGTCCATTAAGCGAAGATTTTAATTCTATAGGAGCTAGACTTCAAATAGAATTTTAATTTTATTTTTTAAATATATGTTTTTAATAGTTTTTTATAAACTATATTTATATTTTTAGGTATGTCTTCTGCAGTTAGGGCAGGTCCTAAATATTTTCCAATTTCTGAATGTAGCCATACTCCAAAAGCTGAGGCTTGGAATTTTTCCATTTTATTTGATAGTAAACCACATATTATTCCAGCAAGCACATCGCCGGTACCGGCTGATGCTAACCATTTTGCTCCTGCAAAGTTAACTAGAGCTTTATTATTAGGTGATGCAATTACTGTGGTTGCTCCTTTTAAAACCACTATACATTTTAACTCTGAAGATGCTTTTAGAGCTTTATCTATACAATTTCCATTTAATTGTGGCATGATAGCTTTTAGTTCTCCTTCATGTGGAGTAATAACTACTTCTTTATCTAATATTATTTTTTTTAAAATATGAAGTTTCCCTTTAAAGCAAGAAATAGCTCCAGCATCTAAAATAACACTTTTATTAGTTTTAAGTATAGATTTTACCTTTAAAATTGAATTATTATTTTCAGATAAGCCAGGCCCAATTAATATAGAATTAATCCTTTTATCCTCAATAATATCTTTAAATTCTTTTAAATCTTTATAGCTTTTTACAATTTGTGAAAGCAATGAGATATAATAAATTTGTTCTGCATCTTTTTCTGATGCGACACAAACAATCCCACTTCCTGATCTTTGCGCAGCTTTTGCCGCTAGTCTAGCAGCACCAGTCATATTCTTAGGACCTCCTACTATTAAACTATAACCTCTTGAATATTTATGGTCGCTCATTTTTGGCCATTTTATATCTTTTAACCAATAGTTTTTGTTATTTATATTAATTTTAGGAAATATTTTTTCCAAAGTTGATTTAGTTATTCCTATATTTTCTATTTTTATTTTTTTATACTTTTCATATCCTGGTAAAAGAATATGGCCATACTTAAGAGTTGTGAAGGTTATTACCAATTCACAATATGCGGCATACCCTAATATTTCTCCTGAGTTACTATCTACCCCGCTAGGAATATCTATTGCTACTATTGGAGCTTTATGTTTATCGATTATACTTAATATTTGAGATGTTTTCTTGTTTATATTGCGCGATAAACCTAATCCAAATAATGCATCTACAAAAAGTTCAATTTCATTAAGGTTAATATCTTCAAATTTACGTGGAATAATTTTTAATTTATTCAATGCTTTTAGAGAATCTCCCTTAATATTACTTTTATTGCCAATAATGACTAAATCTATTTCCCAGTTTTTATTTAAGAGTTCGTTAGCAGTAACAAAACCATCTCCTCCATTTCCACCAACTCCACATATTATTAGAGTTTTTCTTTTTTTATAATTGGAGCATATTTGTTCTGCTATTTTCTTTCCTGCGTTAAGCATAAGTTTAAAAGTATTAGACGAAGATTTCTCTACAGCATAGGAAGAAGTTTTATTTAAAATTAAAGAAGTATTTAATTTATTATATATTTTCATTTGTTATTTTTAGGGTTGACGATTGGTAAATTATATTTTCTGGTTACTTGTTTTAAAGAAAAATAGGATCTTATACTAGCTATACCTTTGATTTGGGTAAGATTATCTTTCAAAAACTTTTCATATGCTTGTAAGTCTTTAACTACTATTCTTAAAAGGTAGTCTGCTTCACCAGTCATTAAATATGCTTCCATTACTTCCTCATACTCCATAATTTTTTCTTCAAAAATTTGTAACCTTTCTTCTGATTGTCTTTCTAATGAAACCTGGACAAATACATTAACGGATAAATTAACTTTATTCTGATTTATTATTGCCGAATAACCTGTTATTACGCCATTTTCTTCAAGAGTTTTTACGCGTCTAAGACAAGGTGAAGCAGATAATCCTACCTGTTTAGCTAGTTCTAGATTAGTTAATCGTGCATTTTTTTGTAAAGAGTTAAGTAATTTATATTCTATATAGTCCATAATTTCACAATTTTATGCCATTTATTAAATTTTAATATAATTATTATTGCTAATTTTATAATATTTTTAGCAAATTTTGCAATATAAAAATTATTTAATTAGGTATTATTGAGTTGATTTTTTATAGAGGGAATAATGAATAATAAAAAATTAAGAAATATTTCAAATTCTAAAAAAGTATCTGATAATGATTTAAAGATTTTAAAAGATATAGAAAAAAAAGTTTCGTGGTTATCAGCTTGGATGATTCATAATGCTAATAATATAAGAAAGTCTGAGGATGGATTAAAAGTTGGTGGACATCAGGCTTCCTCAGCTTCAATTGTTTCAATTATGGTTGCTTTATATTTTAAAGTTTTACAATCTGAAGATAGAGTAGCTGTTAAGCCTCATGCTGCTCCTGTTTTTCATTCAATACAATATTTATTAGGCAATCAGACTAAAGAAAAGTTAGATAATTTTAGAGGTTTTGGAGGCGCACAATCTTATCCTTCTAGGACAAAAGATACAGATGATGTAGATTATTCTACTGGTTCTGTTGGTCTAGGTGGTGCCATCACTATCTTTGGGTCTTTAATGCAAGATTATTTATATAAACATAACTTTATCAATAAACAAAATAAGTTTGGAAAAATGGTAGCCTTACTAGGTGATGCAGAACTTGATGAGGGAAATATATATGAAGCTTTATTAGAGGGTGCGAAACAAAATGTTAGGAATTGTTGGTGGGTAATTGATTATAATAGACAATCTCTTGATGCCGTAGTAGCTGATGAGCTTCATTTAAAAATTGATGAGTTATTTGCTTCCATGGGGTGGAGAGTTGTTATTTTAAAGTATGGAAAGAAACTTCAACGCCTATCAAAAATAAAAGGTGGAAATAAAATATTAAATTGGATTGATAATTGTCCAAATGATTTATATTCAGCACTTTCTTATGTAGGAAGTAAAGGATGGCGAGAACATCTAAATAATGATTTAAAAAATGATAAGGACGCTCTAAAAATTATCAATGCTTTAAGTGATTCAGAGTTAAATGATACAATGTCAAACTTAGCAGGCAATGATGTTGAAGCAGTTTTAGAAGCATTTATGGAGGCTGATAGTGATGATGTTCCAACATGTTTTATAGCATATACGACTAAGGGGTTTGGTTTACCTTTAGCAGGTCATAAAGATAATCACGCAGGTTTAATGAATAATGAACAAATGGAGGTATATAAGAGTGAGCTGAATATAGCGAATGGAGATGAATGGGATCATTATGCAGGAATTGAGTCCTCTAAAAAAGATTTAATCAAATTTTTATCTAAAAGCTCTTTTTATAAAAATAATAATAGAACTTACTCGGATCATAAAATTAAAATACCAGAAAAACTAAAATTTAAAGGAGGAAATTTATCTAATACTCAAGAGGTTTTTGGAAGGATCATTAATGAAATTGGTAAAGAAAGCTCAGACTTAAGTAATAGAATAGTTACATTTTCTCCAGATGTAACTGTTTCAACTAGCTTGGGAGGATGGGTTAATCAAAAACAAATATATAATAGAGTAAAAAAAACTGATATTTTCCATGATGAAAAAGTTGTTTCTGCACAAAAGTGGCATGTTTCCCCAGATGGCCAACATTTTGAATTGGGCATTGCAGAGAATAATCTATTTTTAGCTTTAGGAGCTGCAGGTTTATCAAAAAAAATGTTTGGTTCTTCTTTAATCCCTATAGGAACAATTTATGACACATTTATTTCAAGAGGACTTGATGCTTTAAATTATGCTGTTTATCAAGACGCAAGATTCCTATTAATAGCGACTCCATCAGGAATTTCACTAGGTCCAGAGGGTGGAGCTCATCAATCTATTATAACTCCATTAATAGGAATAGGGCAGCCTAGTCTTCTTATGTTTGAACCAACTTATGCAGACGAGTTAGAAGTAATATTAAGATATTCTTTTAGTTTCATGCAGGAAGAAAATGGAAGTTCAGTTTATATTAGACTTTCTACTAGAAATATTACTCAACTGCAAAGAACATTAAATACTTCTTTAGAAAATGAAATTTTATCAGGAGGTTATTGGTTAGAAAAATCTGAAAAACCAAGTGATATTATAATAGTTTTTTCTGGTGTAATGGCACCAGAGGTATTAGAAGCTGCTGAAATTATAAAGGAAGATGAAATAAATGTTTCTGTATTATCTATTACTTCTAATGATAGATTATATAAGAACTGGAAACAATCACATAAAAATAAATCTTCTGGTGTTAATAATAAGTCAAGAATTGAACAGCTATTTGAAGCTTCAAATAGAGATAGTGTTATCATATCTATTAATGATGCACATTCTTCTACCTTAACTTGGATAGGCGGTGCTGTAGGAAAAAAAATAATATCACTTGGAGTTGATGAGTTTGGTCAATCGGGAAACCTAAAAGACTTATATGAGAATTATTCTTTAAATGCAGAAGCAATAGTTGATGCTTGTGCTCAAGTACTGACAAATAATAATTAATATTATTTTAATTAAATTCTAGCTAGATTTCCCTATATAATATATATAACTATTTTTATGAATATAAATTAATTGCGGATGTGGTGAAATTGGCAGACACGCTAGATTTAGGTTCTAGTGCCGTAAGGCGTGGGGGTTCAAGTCCCTCCATCCGCACCATAAGTTGAGGAAAAATTATGAAGGTAACTGAATTAAAAAGTGAAGGATTAAGTAAATCTTATAAGATAGTAATACCTTCAGCAACAATTAATAAAGCTATTGATGCAAGATTGTTAGAAGTTGCTTCTACTGCTAAAATAGATGGATTTAGACCAGGTAAAGTTCCTATGACGATAGTCAAAAGCCGTTTTGGTACTCAGGTTTCAGGCGAGGTAGTAGAAAAACAAGTTTCAGATAGTATGAGGAAGCTTTTAACTGATAAAAAAATTAAACCTGCGATGCAACCTAAAGTTGATTTTGAAGGTAAACCTTTAGATGGAACAGATGTTAAATTTACTATAAATCTTGAAATTATGCCTGACATAAAAATAGAAGATTTTTCAAAATTAAAATTTGATAGGTTAATAGCAGAAGTTGAAGATAAGGACATAAATAAGGCACTAGAAGATATTGCTAATAATCAAAAGTCTTATGCTCCGCTTAAGAAGAAGCGTAAATCTAAAGTAGGAGATTCTGTTTTAATTGACTTTAAAGGATATATGGATGGAAAATTATTTGATGGAGGAACAGCTGAAAATCATAGATTAGAGCTTGGNTCAGGGCAAATGATACCCGGATTTGAAGATCAATTAGTTGGTCTAAATATTAATGATAAAAAATCTGTAGAAGTTAAATTTCCTGAAAATTATCAAAAAGCAGATCTTTCAGGAAAACCAGCAACTTTTGAAGTAACTGTTAAAGATATATTGGAGGCTGAAAAATCTAAGATAAATGATGAATTGGCTACTAGAATGGGCTTGCCTGATTTAAAGTCTTTAAAAGAAGCAATTAAGAACCAGATAGAAATTAATTATAAAGCAACAGCTAGAAATAGAATTAAAAGAGACCTTTTAGATAATTTATCAAAGCAGTATAAATTTGATGTTCCTAAAACAATGCTAGAAAATGAAAACAAAGTTATTTGGGATAGATTTGAACAAGACAGAAAAGCAGGCGTTATTGATGATATAGATAAAGGCAAGAAAGATTCAGTATTAAAAAAAGAATATAGTGAAATTGCTGAAAGAAGAGTTAGGCTAGGTTTACTTATGGCAGAAATAGGTGATGTAAATAAAATTACAGTTACTGAAGATGAAATTAAAACTGCCGTTATGCAAGAAGCTAGAAAATATCCTGGCGAGGAGAATAAAGTAATTGAGTTTTACCAAAAAAATCCTGAAGCAGCAAATGCTGTCAGAGCTCCTTTATTTGAGGAAAAAGTAGTAGATCATATTATAAGTAAGTGTAGTATTAAAGATATAAAAGTATCATCAGAGAAATTATATGAGGATAATGTAGTAGAAGATGCAACAGCTAAGTCAAAAAATAAAAAGCCAAGTAAAACTGGAGCTAAAAAAAATATTAAAGTAAAGCCCAAAAAATAAATTATATTAGGAAAGTATTAATATGAATATAGATAACAAAAATAGCATAAATATGAGTTCTCTAATACCTATGGTTGTAGAACAATCTGGAAGAGGTGAAAGAGCATATGATATATTTTCAAGATTATTAAAGGAAAGAATTATTTTTATAACTGGCGCTGTTCATGATGATATGGCAACAGTAATAATTGCTCAATTATTATTTTTGGAAGCGGAAAACCCTGATAAATCTATTTCAATATATATAAATTCTCCTGGTGGAATAGTATCTTCTGGTTTAGCTATATATGATACAATGCAATATATTAAACCATCAGTTTCTACAATGTGTGTTGGTCAAGCTGCATCTATGGGTTCTTTATTATTAGCGGCGGGAGAGAAAGGGCAAAGATTTGCTCTTCCAAATTCTAGGGTAATGGTTCATCAACCTTCTGGCGGATTTCAAGGTCAAGCCACAGATATTGAAATACATGCTAGAGAAATTATAGACTTAAAAGGGAGACTAAATTCTATTTATAGTAAGCACACAGGACAAACAGTGAAAAAGATAAGTGAAATGCTTGAAAGGGATAAATTTTTAAATCCTAATGAAGCTAAAGAACTAGGCTTAATTGATGAAATTGTTGATAAAAGGTAATGATAAGATTAATCTAATAAATAAATTTATATTAATTTAGGAATTAAAATGGCCGATAATGAAAAAACAGAGAAAGAAAAATTATATTGTTCCTTTTGTGGAAAAAGTCAGCATGAAGTAAAAAAATTAATAGCTGGCCCAAATGTTTTTATTTGTGATGAGTGCGTAGATTTATGTACAGATATTATTAAAGAAGAAAGTAAAACTGCTTTACTTAAGTCTTCAAAAGATGTTCCTAGCCCAATTGATATATTTGATTTTTTGGACACATATGTCATTGGACAGTCTTCTGCAAAAAAAGTTTTATCTGTAGCAGTTTATAACCATTATAAAAGGTTAAATCATAAACCAACTTCAAATGATGTAGAATTAGCTAAATCAAATATTTTATTGATTGGTTCAACTGGAAGCGGAAAAACGCTTTTAGCTCAGACGTTAGCAAGATTTTTAGATGTTCCATTTACTATGGCTGATGCCACAAGCCTTACAGAAGCAGGTTATGTTGGAGAAGATGTAGAAAATATTATTTTAAAACTTCTACAAGCTTCTGATTATAATGTTGAAAGAGCTCAAAGAGGTATAGTTTATATTGACGAAATTGATAAAATAAGTAGAAAATCTGACAATCCATCAATTACCAGAGATGTTAGCGGTGAAGGGGTTCAGCAAGCTTTATTAAAAATTATGGAAGGAACAATTGCTAGTGTCCCTCCTCAAGGAGGAAGAAAACATCCTCAACAGGATTTTTTACAAGTTGATACTACAAATATCCTTTTCATATGTGCAGGAGCTTTTGGTGGATTAGAAAAAATTATCTCTAAAAGAGGAACATCTAGTTCAATAGGTTTTAGTGCGGATCTGCCTGTATTAGATAATAAAAGAAATGAAGAACTTTTATTAAATTTAGAACCGCAAGATTTACTTCAATATGGATTAATTCCTGAGTTTATTGGTCGTTTACCAATTATTGCAACTTTAAAAGATTTAGATAAGTCGGCTTTAATAAATATTTTAACTAAGCCTAAAAATGCGCTTATAAAACAGTATGAAAAAATGTTTGATATGGAAAATGTTAAGTTAACTTTTACTGATGATGCTTTGGAGGCTATTGCTGATAGAGCTCTAATGAGGGAAACAGGTGCAAGGGGCTTAAGATCGATCTTAGAAAATATTCTTGTGGATACAATGTTTGAGCTACCAAAGCTAAATAATGTAGAAGAAGTAGTCATTAATAAAGAGGTAATAAGCGACAATAAAGCCCCTTTAGTAGTTTATTCAAAAAGTGATAAAAAAATTAAATCTTCTTTAAGATAACATTTTATTTTATACTTGAAATTTTCATATATATACCCAACATTAGTATATGTTTATTTAATTAATTAATTTGGAGCTTACTTATGGTTGATGAAAACAATTCAAATATANTACCTCTTATTCCATTAAGAGATATTGTNGTTTTTCCTAATATGGTGGCTCCTTTATTTGTAGGAAGAGATAAATCTGTTAAAGCACTTGAAACTGCTATGAATAGTAATAAAGAAGTTATTTTAGTAACACAAAGAGACTCCGCACATGATGACCCAGAATATAAAGATGTATATGAGATTGGAACACTGGGAAAGATTTTACAACTTTTAAGGCTGCCTGATGGTACAGTTAAAGTATTGATTGAAGGGGGAAAAAGAGTAGCCATCAAAGAATTTTATGGGGATGAATTATATTTGCAAGCTAGCTATGAATTAATTACAGAAAATAACAAAATTGATAGTTTAGAAGAAAAAGCTTTATTAAGAACTGCTTCAGAGCAATTTGAAGAATATACAAAACTAAATAAAAAAATTACCGCCGATGTGGTAAATACTATTTCTGATATTAAAGAAATATCNAAGATGTCAGATNCTATTGCTTCACATCTAAATATTTCTCTGTCTGAGAAGCAGGAATTATTAGAACAATTAACTGTATCAATAAGAATAGAAAAAGTATTAGAATTTATTGAAAATGACTTATCGGTTATTAAAGTAGAGAAAAAAATAAGATCTAGAGTTAAGCGTTCAATGGAAAAAACACANAAAGAATATTATTTAAACGAACAAATGAAAGCAATTCAAAAAGAATTATCAGAAGAAGATGAAAGTAAAGATGAAATTNCTGAATTTGAAGAAAAAATTAATAAATTAAAATTAACAAAAGAAGCAAAACAAAAGGCTAAATCNGAANTAAAAAAACTCAAAGGAATGGGTCCAACGTCGGCCGAGTCTTCNGTTGTAAGAAATTATCTAGATTGGTTAATTTCTATTCCATGGAAAAAGTATACTAGAGTTAAATATGATCTAAATGAAGCTGAGAATATATTAAATGAAGATCATTTTGGANTAGATAAAGTTAAAGATAGAATAATAGAATATTTAGCTGTTCAAAGTNGAACTAGAAAGCTTAAAGGNCCAATAATTTGTCTCGTGGGTGCACCTGGAGTTGGAAAAACATCATTAGGTAAGTCATTAGCAAGGGCAACAGGTCGGAAATTTGTTAGAATTTCATTAGGTGGTGTAAGGGATGAGTCTGAAATAAGGGGGCACAGAAGAACTTATATAGGATCTATGCCTGGAAAAATTATTCAAAGTTTAAAAAAAGGAAAATCTTCTAACCCTTTATTTTTACTAGATGAAATTGATAAAATAGGCTCTGATTGGAGAGGGGATCCGGCTTCTGCTCTTCTAGAAGTACTTGACCCTGAGCAAAATAGTACTTTTAATGACCATTATTTAGATGTGGATTATGATTTATCTGACGTCATGTTTGTAACTACTGCTAATTCACTTAACATGCCTAGACCACTATTAGATAGAATGGAGATTATAAATCTATCTGGTTACTTAGAAAATGAAAAAATAGAAATTGCAAAAAGACATTTAATTTCAAAACAATTAGATAGAAATGGTTTACAAAAAGAGGAATGGTCCATTACAGATGAGGCTCTAGGTGATTTAATTAAATATTACACTCGAGAAGCAGGAGTAAGAGGGCTAGAGAGAGAACTTGCATCTTTATGTAGAAAAGCTATTAAAAAGATAGTAAAAGGTTTGGAAAAAACTATAGAAATTACTGCTGATAATCTAGAAGAATACGCTGGTATTAGAAAGTTTAGACATGGACTTGCTGATAAAGAAAATTTATTAGGTATTACTACAGGTTTGGCTTATACAGATTTTGGTGGGGATTTGTTATCTATTGAAGCTGTTACAATGACTGGAAAGGGTAGACAACAAATTACAGGCCAGCTTGGAGATGTTATGAAAGAATCTGTCCAGGCTGCTACTAGTTATGTTAGATCCAGAGCTGTTGAATTTGGAATTGAACCTCCTTTATTTGAAAGAAAAGATATTCATGTTCATGTTCCTGAAGGAGCTACTCCAAAAGATGGTCCTTCTGCCGGAGCTGCTATAGCTATATCTATGATATCAGTACTTACCAGTATACCTGTAAGATGTGACGTAGCTATGACTGGAGAGATATCTTTAAGAGGCAGAATAATGCCTATAGGAGGACTTAAGGAAAAACTTTTAGCTGCTTCAAGAGGCGGTATAAAAAAAGTATTAATTCCTATTGATAATAAAAAAGATTTAAAGGATGTAGATGAAGAGATAAAAAGTAATATTGAAATAGTTCTGGTAACACATTTAGATGATGTTATTGAACATGCATTAGAATATAAACCTTCTCCAATAAAATGGGATGAAGCAGAGTTTTTAAAAAATACTCAAAATAATGGTAGAACAAGTCATGAGAACATTGTAAAACATTAATATATTTACTTTGACTTTTATTAATAATATCTATTAAATAATGTAAATACTTATATAACTAATATCAGAAGGGGGCTTTATGAATAAGAATGAATTAATAGGTGCTGTAGCATCTTCAGCAGGAATTTCAAAAACACAAGCTTCAGATGCAGTTGAAGCTGTATTTGGATCAATTAGTGGGGAATTATCATCTGGCGGCGAAGTTCGTTTAGTAGGATTTGGAACATTTATGGTTGCAAATAGAAAAGCTACTACTGGAAGAAACCCTAGAACAGGAGAAACTATTCAGATAGCTGCTTCAAAACAACCTAAATTTCGTCCAGGAAAAAGTTTAAAAGAATCAGTTAACAAGTAAGAAAATATCTTATAAAGATTGCCGACTTTTAATTTAGAAGTCGGCAATTTTATGTTAAAGTATATAAAGGGCGATTAGCTCAGCTGGGAGAGCGACTCGTTTACACCGAGTAGGTCGGCGGTTCGATCCCGTCATCGCCCACCATTATTTTTTTTATTAATAAGGTTGTATATAAGTGAACGAATATATATACAGTATAGTATCTAGGGGATGTAGCTCAGTTTGGTTAGAGCGCCGGCCTGTCACGCCGGAGGCCGCGGGTTCGAGTCCCGTCATTCCCGCCATTTAATTAGCAATATAAAGGTTTTTTAATTTATTAATAATTACTTACTTTTTAAGTGATTGTTTAACTTCAAATACATCACGCGTTCTTATAACTTTTCCAAGCCAATGTCTGTCGAATTCTTTAATAAACTCTTTCATAAGTTCAGAATTTAATAATTTATGTGCAGATTCTAAATCTTCAAATTCATAGAAAGCTAAATGTATCCCGTCTTCAACATCACTCCATGCACGCCAGGCTCCAATTGAGTCCTTAAATTCTTTCAATGCGCTCGGTAAGTGTTCATTTTGATACCAAATATCAAAACCTTCTCTGCTATTTTCTTCTACTTCAGCTCTTACTAATAAATATGCTGACATTCATAATTCTCCTATAAACTAAAAAAATTAATATTAAATTTATAAAATAGTACATGTCAANAATACATTAATTAGAAGATATTAANTTTTTATTAATTCATAAGCTTTTGTAATAGCATTCTGCATATTATATTCNTTTGCTATGCCTTTACCTGCAATATCAAAAGCTGTACCATGATCTACGGAAGTTCTAATTAATGGAAGCCCTACAGTNATATTTATACCATCATCAATTCCCATTACTTTAACTGGACCATGCCCTTGATCATGATACATAGCTACNATTAAATCAAATCTATCAAGACTTGCTTGATAGAATAAACTATCAGCNGGAAGAGGACCTTTTACATTCCAATTTAATTCTATGGTTTTGTTAATAGCTGGAATAATTTTACTTTCTTCTTCTCCATATCCAAANAGACCGTCTTCTCCAGCATGAGGATTAATTGCGCAAACTCCAATTCTTGGTTCTTTATGCATTAATTTTTTAATTAAATCTCTTCCTCTTTCTATTGTTCGAAAGACTAAATTTGAATCTATCTTTTTTATTGCATCTATTAANCCAATATGAGTAGTTACATGTATTACATTCATTTTTGGTGTAGAGAGCATTAAAGAAACTTCTTTAGTTTTTGTTAAATATGCCAAAAGCTCTGTATGACCAGGAAAATTATATCCAGCCATTTGAAGAGCNTTTTTACTAATAGGAGCAGTACATATAGCATTAATTTTATTTTTTAGTGCTAATTCTACTGCTTTATTAATATAAAGGTAAGATGCTTCACCGGAAATATCTGAATTATATCCATACTGAACATTATCTATTTTACCACCCACATTCAAACAGTTTACAATTGGTTTGTTAATATTTTTAATATTAGATAAGGATTCACAAATATTTATCTCAAGATCTAAATTATTCTTTTTTGCTTCATTTCTTAAACAATTAGAATCTCCAATAACTATAATTGAGCAATCTTTAAAATTTCTATTTTTCATTAAGGACTTAACTATAATTTCAGGACCTATACCAGCTGGGTCGCCCATAGTAATGCCTATTATTGGTAATGACATAAGTTTTCCAATTAAAATGTTTATTAATTATTTTATTTCTAACAAAAACAAATTTAGATGTATATAATATACTATTTGTAATNAGTATTAGTTTACATTTATTAAAGTATTAATTATATATATATAATAATTATAATATCTTTTGTAAGTAGGTGAAATAATTATTATTAAAATCAGTTAGNTAAATTATATAGTTAATTACTATATTTAGATTATTGGAGTTTGTATATGAAATTAGTTCAGTTAATTATTTTTTTAAGTTTTTGTTTAAGTACATTTTCTGCTCACGCTGGCATTACAGGAACTCCAACTCCAAAATCAGCACAAACTGCTGCAAGTGACGATGATAAGCANAATGATACAGATGAAGAGAGTAAATCAAACGATCATCATGATCACTAAAATTTAAATTTTATAATATCAATATATAAGGATATATNAGTTGTCTGTTAGTTATGAAGACGTAATTAATGCATATGCGTTAATTAAAAAGCATATTATTAATACTGAATCTCATTATTCTAATATTTTAACTGAAATNACTGGCTGCAAAGTTTTTGTAAAGTATGAAAATAAACAGCATACAGGTTCTTTTAAAGTTAGAGGTGCACTTAATAAATTATTATCTTTAAATGATGAAGATAAAAANAATGGCATAATAGCAATGTCTGCAGGNAATCATTCTCAAGGAGTAGCTTATAGTGCAAAAATTCTTGGAATTAAATCCACTATTATAATGCCTGATAATACTCCTTTTGATAAAATAAGAAAAACTAGTGATTTGGGAGCTGAAGTTATTATCCATGGAGAAACATTAAAAGATGCNGANAAATACNTNGATAGTTTANTAAAAAATAANAATTTTACTAAAATACACCCATTTAATGATGAGCTTATATTAGCTGGTCAAGGNACCATAGCACTAGAATTCATAGAAGATCATCCAGATATTGATACATTATTAGTACCAGTAGGCGGTGGAGGTTTAATTGCAGGTTGCTCTCTTATTGCTAAATATTTAAATAAAGATATTGAAGTTATAGGCATTGAGACAGAATTATTTCCNGCACTCTATAATGTTTATAATAATACTGATTATGTTTGCGGTGGTACTACTTTAGCTGAGGGAATAGCTGTTTCTCAGATTGGTGATATACCTCTAACAATTATTAAAAATAATATAGCTGAAGTAATAAAGGTTTCTGAAAATTCAATCGAAGAAGCGGTTTCAATTTTTTTATTAAAAGATAAGGTGGTTTCAGAAGGAGCTGGAGCTGCTGGTTTAGCAGCTATTATAGAAAATAAAGAGAAGTTTAAAGGTAGAAATGTTGGTATCTTACTTTGTGGAGGAAATATTGATTCTAGAGTACTTTCATCAATATTAATGAGAGATTTAGTTCGAAAAGGGCAAATCATAACTCTATCTATCGCCATGGCAGATAAACCTGGTCAATTAGGAGCCATCTCACAGTTATGTGCAGAAGAAAAAGTTAACATCTTAGGAGTTGAACATAGTCGTTTTGCTCTAGATTTGTCAGTCAGCTCAGCTCGTCTTGATATAACTTTAGAAACAAGAAATAATAATCATGCAAAAAATATTATTAAAAAGATAGAATTATTAGGTTTTTCTGTCATTGTTACAAATACTAAATAATTTATGGAGTTAAATAATTGAGTAATTTAGCAGACAAATATCCTAGAATATCTGATATGAAAGAGCGGGCTATAAAAAGAATGCCACATTTTGCTGCAGAATATTTATTTTCAGGAACTGGGTATGATAGAGCTATGGATCATAATCAGGAAATTTTAAAAAATATATTTTTGACACCTAGGTATCTTAAGGGAACAGTTAAGGCAGACTTAAAAACAAAGCTTTTTAATAGAATTTATGATGCTCCTTTTGGAATAGCTCCTATTGGTATGACAAGTTTGATTTGGCCAGGTGCAGAAATTACTTTAGCAAATTTAGCTAATAAGGTTAATATTCCTTATACTCTATCAACTGTTGCTTGTGCATCTATTGAAAAAGTTGGAATGCATTTAGATAATAATGGTTGGTTTCAGCTTTACCCTCCAAAAGATAAAAACATAAGAGATGATTTACTAAAAAGAGCTAGTGATAGTGGCTTTGAAATTTTAGTTATAACATCCGATATACCTGCTTCAAGCAGGAGGGAACGCTTAAGAATGGCTGGTGTT
>NHFK01000017.1 GCA_002171375.1 Alphaproteobacteria bacterium TMED109 | reverse complement strand
TGGGTGAAAAGCATTAACCCTAAAACTGGTGAGCTTATTGGAAGAAATCCTCCAAATATAGCTGAAAACCAAGATATGTTATCATGTCCTTGGATTGCTGGTGGAAGAAGCTGGCAGTCAGGGTCTTATAGTCCAAGAACAGGTCTATGGTATAACTCTGCCGCTGAAGCTTGTCAGATAACTACAGTTCGTAAAGAAGATCCAGTAACTGAGCCAATCGCTCAACTTTTCTTCGGTGCTGACTTAGCTGCTGCTGATTTACCTAACGGTAAAAAAGCTCATGGTCGTTTAGATGCTCGTGATCCAGTTTCTGGCGAACGTGCTTGGGCTTATACTTATAAGTACCCACCATTAGGTAGTGTAGTTGCTACAGCTGGTGATTTAGTATTCCAAGGTGGTATTGATGGTACATTCCGTGCTTTCGATGCTAACAATGGAGATGTATTATGGTCATTTACAGCAGGTTCTGGTTTCCGTGGAGGTCCAGTATCTTATAATGCTAATGGTCAACAATATATAACAGTGCCATCAGGCTTAGGTTCATTAGTGATGGGACTTTTCCCAACATTATGGCCAGAAGTTGCTGATTTTCCAGCAGGTGCTGCTATGATTGCATTTACACTTAAATAACCATAAGGTTATTAATTAATAATTAGGCGGAGGATTTATTTCTTCCGCCTTTTTTATGTTTTTTTTTATATTTTTGAACTATAATATTTTTAAATAAATTTAATAATATGCTTATGGAGTAAAGAATGATTATTCGAAGAAACTTAATTCGAGGTATTGGGGCAAGTTTAATAGGTTTAAGTACATATAATATTTTAAAGCCAGCATCGGCGGCTAAATCTTATAAAATTGAAGAAGAAAATATTTGTAATAGTGATGACTTTGTAATTAATCACGAGCCTGTTAATGATGTGACAGAAACACAATTAGCGGCAGTTGATGATGTTGTTAAAATGTTAAATGTTGGACCTAGTGGCTCAAGGTTTAGATATGACCCTATGCTTTCAGAAATAGATGTAGGAGGAAAGATATTATGGAAAGCAACTACTAAAGGTCATAATGTAGAATTTATGGTTGCTCCTAATGATATTAAATACAAGTCAAAAATGCATAAAAGCGCAGGTTATACATTTACTACTCCCGGTATTTATACATATAAATGTACACCTCATGTTTCAGCAGGTATGATTGGAGTGGTAGTAGTAGGTAATGACTTATCTAATATAACAGAAGCTATGGATAATGTTGCATATTATGGACAAGCTAAAGATTTAATCCAAGAAATTCTGGAAAGGTTTTATGTTAGATGAGAAATATATTCTTAATTATTCTTTTTTTATTTATTATTTTCAGCTCAAAAATAATTTATGCTGGAACTATAAAGGAAATTAATAAAAGAGGGTCACTAAGAGTATGCGCTTTGTCAGATCGTTTACCATTTTCATCAAGAGATACTAGCCTTAGAGGTTTTCAAATAGAATTAGCGGAAGAAATAGCTAAAGATTTAGGTGTAAGTTTGGAAATTAACTGGTTAAGGTATCGCTTCCATGCTCGAAAGGCGGGTTGCGATATGATGATGGAGGCAGTATCAAGAAAAAATGATGATGCAAATAAAAGAGATATAGAAGGAGCTAAACCTTTAACAAGGGCAAGTGATAGTGAAAAAAGAAAATTTCCACCAACAGCTTCAATACCTATAGTTAGAATGGAAACTTATTTGGTAGGTCCTAAAGAATTAGTAAGTGGTAAAAATACTTTAAAATCAATAAAAAATATGAATATTGGAGTGATGCGTGGAACTTGGGCTCACATGCTGATGCAAAAAGCTAAAATTAAGTATAGAACTAAGTTTGTCACTGAACCTGAATTAATTCAAGGTTTGGCTGATGGAGAGGTTGATGCAGCGTTTATTTCTTCTCCAAATTATTGGTGGTTTTTAAAGAATAATCCTTCTATATCATTAATCGCAGTCAAAGATTTTGATTTTACTAGGGATGTTACTTTGAATGTTGGAGTATTATTAAGAGGTGCTGACGAGGAAACAATAGATAAAATCAACTATATATTAAAAAGTATGCTTGCTAGTAATAAAATTAAAGAAATCTATTCTAATTATGGAATAGAGTATGTTGCTCCAAATTAAACATATATTATTAATTATAATCTATTTTTGTATTATAAGTTTTTCTAACGCTGAAGATTTAATAGCTCTAGGGTCAGGTGGTAAGGCAATTCATTGGACTTCAGAAAAATATCCTTTTATTACAAAAAATATAATTGATAATAATATAAATACATATTGGGTTTCATCTGGAAATATTTTGCCTCATGTACTCACTTTTTCTTTGCCAAGTAATAAACGCTTTGAAGCATTATCATTTATTTCTAAAACTAATCACGACCGAGGTACGTGGGCAAAGCATATAAGAGTGTCTTCAGCAGATCCTTTTCCTCATATGGGGGGATGGGAGATATTAGCTGAAATTGATCTGCCTGAAACAGGTGATGAAAAGTATATAACTGTTGATGCTAAAAGAGGAAGATATTTTCGACTAGAAATATTTTCAACTCATGATCAATTAGCAACTGAAGCTTCTTTTAATCAGTTTAAGGTAGTTGACGTAAACGATAAATAATATTTAAGTCGTTATTGATTTTCCTCTTCACCATAAGAAGGTTGTTCTGCCTCTTGGTCAAAGTTTGTAACTGGAAGTTGTTCTCTGCCTTTTTGGGCCATTGGCTTTGCAGGTGATGTATAAATTAACCTTTCTCGGTCTTCTTCATCAGCATTAAAAAAAGGATTTCCTATTTTTACTTCTTCATCTTTCTCTTCACCTTCTTCTATGGCCTGCTGAAATCTTTCTGCTTCCTCTCTACTCCATGGTAATATATATAATCTTGGTTCTTCCACGCCAGGTATTTCTACTAAAATATATAAAGCTACTTCTTCTTCCCATGATGCATGTAATAAAACAACTTCAGGAACATCTTTATAAAAAAGCTCCATATGTGCTGGTTTTGGTCTACTTAATAATTCTAATATGGCTACATATAATAATGTTATAAGTCCTAAGCCTATAAAAAAAGCACTTAATCTCCACCTAAATGGTCTTCGAGACCATATCGTAATAGAAATTAATAATGCGGCTAAAGCTGTTATTACAATATAAAATATATTTAAAATTTCCATTTTTTATTACCTTCTTAACAAACTTTTTTTGAGTGCGTGGACACTATTTGGCTTTAATTTTCCTTTGTTTGATAAAGTCCATCTAGCTACAGTAATCTCTTCATTAAATTTTTTTAGAGTAACATCTTTTTTAATTATTGCAGTTCTTGCTCTTTGATCTGGTTCCACAACACTTATAATAACTTTTGCATTAATAGGAGGGCCTCCATCCGTAGCATACAGATGTAAGTTTGCCTGATATTCTCCAGCAGCAATACCTCTAGAATAACTAATTTCATAATTTATAGGAGTCGTATCAAATTGAGTTCCTCTATCATCCCTAAGTAAATTAAAATAATATCCTGCCATATTAGAAAAACCTACTGCAGCATCATCGGGAGATTTTACCCAAAGGTCTACATCTACATTCCTATCATCAGGCCATAGTACTTCAACAATTACGCTGCCTGATGGCTCTTTAGTTGCTTCATCTTGAGCTACTATATTTAACCATGGTAAAAGGAGTAAAACTATTATTACAAAACCTGATAAGGCTAGCATAGTCATATCTCTGAAAACAGTATCAGCAGTATCTAATTCATTTTCATCATCAAATGGGTTATCCATTAAATTATCTTTCAGATAATTCTATAATTTGTGATACTAAATTTGAAGTTCCTGTTGCTAGCATTTGATAAATTAATCCTAGCCAAACACTTAATATAGATCCTACCAGAGTAGTATATAAAGCAACAGACATTCCTTCAATTAATTGGGCAACCATTGGGCTAATGGCGCTTGGGTTTGATGCAACATCAGGGTCAACTCCAGATAAAGCTATTATAAAACCCAACACTGTTCCTATTAAACCTAAAACTGTTAAAGAATTAGAAATATATCTTATATGAACTATACGTGAAAATAATTTTAATCTAAGTGCTTGAGCTATATTTGCTCTACTTGTAGCATTTTTACCTTTAGTTTTTTTTAAAAAATCAGCAGCTCTAGACCGTTCTTCTGGATTATAATTATAGGCGGCATTCAGTTGTTTGCTTACTTTCCATAGTCTATAACCAGCGAGTATTAGTCCAATTAAAAATATTGCACATATTAAAATCACCATATTAGTAACATCAGCATTTATTACTTTTGCTACTAAGCCTTGTGCCCATGCTGCTCCAAGCAATGCAAAAGCTACTAAATTTACTAAGCCAAACCTTAATAATAGTAAATATTTTAATCCCATAATCTCTTTTGCTCCTAGTTGTAATTTTAGTTTATTTGTTAAATAATATTTATTAATTATCTAGAAATATATATATCTAGTTATAAAACCAAATTGAAAGAAAATATGCTATCTAATTTAAAAAATAAAGTAAAATTTATTAAAAAGACGATCTATATTACCATAATACTAATCTTTATATCCTCAAATAATAATATTGCTCATTCTGAAAAAGGTGAATGTAATGACTCAATAAACAAAGATATTATTAAAGAAGCTAATTGTGATCAAAAAAGAGTAATCGATATTTTATTACTATATGATGCTGATATGATTTTGGATAGAGAATGGCAAAATAATATTTTTAATAGACTTGAGGAAATTAATAAATTTTATTATGAAAACTATAAAATAAAATGGAGAATAACAGATACTCAGAAATTCAGATTTGATAAAAATATTAACAATTTATCTAGTTTGTTTTCTTTGCATAAAAAAGAAATTTCGAAATTAACTGATAATATAGAAGCTAAGGTAGTTCTTGCTATAGTTGAAAGAGATATTAAAGGTATCGGTATAGCTGCAACTTTCTCGAATGTAGTTATGGTATCAGATGCATCAAAGTTTAAAAATCATGTAAATAGTGTTGTTGTTGCCCATGAATTTGGTCATCTTTTTGGCGCTTGGCATACCCAAAGAAAAAATGATTTTATGCTATTTAGTGGTGCTAATAAATTGTTGGGCAGTAAAGAAAGCAATGCTATTATTAATCTAATGAGAGATTATAATTTTGATCCTAAAACTATAATTAATAATCATTTGATATTAAATAGAATCTCAAGGCAATATAGTCGACATCATGCAAGAGGAGAAATAGATCCTGTTGCTCGACTATTAACTGATGAAGGAAATAGTTTATACCTAGAAAAGAAGTATAGTGAAGCTATAAAAATATTAAAAAGGTCTAATAACTATTATGGTAAATGGGGAAATACTAGAATGATTTTATCTAAGAGTTACTATGAAATTGATTTTTTAGAAGACTCCTTCACAGAGTATACTAGAGCCGTATTTTTTGGTGCAAAACCAGATAAAGAACATGAAAAAAATCTTAGAAATAAATTTATTGATCTTCAAAAAATTGACTCTACAATAAGTAATCCTTTTGAATTAAATAACTAAAGAATAAGATATGAAAATATATATAATATTAATAACCTATTTTTTTATAGTACTCCCATCATTTAGTGTTGAAATTGATAATAAAGGTTTAGTTTGTAAGTACACAGAAAATAAAAATAGACCACATGAATATTATTGGTTTTCAGATGGACAAGTATATAAAGTCTGGTTTGATAAAAAGAAATCAATTATTACAAAAAGTAGTTACCCCGCATATTATAAAGTTACTGATGATTATATTCGTTTCTATAGAATTTTTTTATTAATTAATACTTTAGAATTTACCGATAGAAGCAACAATATTTTAGGTATTTGTGAATTTACAAAAAATTATGAAAGTATAGAAAAAAATATAAAAGATAACTTAAATTAATTTAGAATAATCACCAGTTAACCTCGCTTTAATCATAGGTAGTTGTTCTCTTCCCCAAAATAATTCATTTTTAATTAAATAACTGGGTACACCAAATACGCCATTCTGATGAGCAGTATTTGTTATTATTTCTAATTCTTTTTTTCCTTCACTAATAGACCATTCTTTGAATTCAGAATAATTAATACCCATTTTTTTGAATGTCTCAATTATTACAGAAACTTTTTCTAAATCTAATTCTCTTTTCCAAAAATTTTTAAATACATAATTAATAAATAATTCTGTAAGTTCATGATTATTTATTTTTGTCCATAATAAAGCAATTGATATTAATTCTGTATTCCATATTTTTTGAGGGCCTCGAACAGTAATATTTCTTGTATTAGCATAACGTCTGCAGTCCATATAAGAGTACTTGACTCTTCTCCATTGATGATCATTTCTATTACTTTCTAGAATACTTCCATTATCATCTACTTTGGCGCTACCTAAGAAATCAGGAATTTCTAATACATATGGCAACCAATTTATATTTAATTTATTTTCTTTAGAAAAAATAATACTTGGCTCAACTGCTAAATACGCATAAGGACTTTTAAAATCTATATAAATATCGATAGTATTTTCTTTAATATTCAAATCCCCTTATCTAAGTTTTTAAGTTTCTTTTTAGTTTTATTAGCTAAATCTAAATCATTTATATCTAATGCTAACTTAATTAATTCTTCATAACTTTCTATAAGTTGGCTTTTATCCTTACCCAGTGTGTTATAAAAGATTTTAGAGGAAGTTTTTAGCAATCCTAAAGCGTCGCTTATATTTTTATTTTTTATTTCTATTAATGCTTTTGTATGTAATGCACTTGCCTTAAATATTGCGCCTTTTCTATTTTTTTCATTCATAGCATGCGGATTAGATTTAGTTATAGATCTCGACATTACTAATAAAGCTTCATTATGATAATTAATAGCTTCCTTATATTGAAGTAATTTTCTATTTGTTAAAGCAATATAATTTAATGACTCAGCTATATCTATATGATCTTGATTAAGAGTAATTTTTCTTATATTGAGGACTTCCATAAAAGATTTCTTAGCATCTTCATACAATAGTAATTCATATTGTATAATTCCTAAATTTTCTATTAATGTAGCGGTATAGTAATGTTCTTTACCAAAATCTTTTTTTGAAAATTCAATTGCAATTAGAGCTGCATTTACAGCTTCATTTAATTTACCTTCTTTATAGAATGTCTTTGTGTTTTTTAATGATTCTCTAAGTTCTGTAGATTGACTAAATACTATGTTAATATTTAGAAAAATAAAAAGTAATAATATTATTATTGTTTTAAATGTATACATAATTACATACTATCATTTAAAAATATAAAATAAATTTATTTCAAAATTTCTTTCTTGAAATAATGGTAATAAGAATAATCATTATTGATATCAACTCTTATTACCTCTATAAGTTCCCAGCCTTCTCTTCCCATATCTAAAAGGGGAAAGTGCGATAAAAGTTCTTCAGGCATATCTTCTAGTTTAACTTTTAGTATTTTATATTTAAATGTTTTCATGATTTGTTAATTATTTTGAGCCAGACCTTAATTGAACAAATTTATTATTAAGGCTTTCTTTATTTAAATTACCTTCTTCATCTAATTTAAATCTAAAAATTGTTAATTCTTTTCCTATTTCATCAAGTAAAACTGTTGATTCCAGAAGCTGTTGACGTATTTTTGTATTAGGGTTTACTACAGTTACAACTACTTTAGCTTCAAAAGGGTCAAATGCTGAGAGATCCTCTCTATAGAGATGAAGGTTTACAATATGCTCACCAGGATTAATGCCTCGACTATAAGCAACTTCATAATTAATTGGAGTTGGGTCTTTGTAAACACCTAAATCATCTCTTAGTAAATTAAAAAATAATCCTCCTCTATTAGAATATCCAACTGGTATATCATCAGGTGCTTTTACCCATAAATCAACATCTACATCTCTATCTTCAGGCCAAAAGACTTCAATTATAACATTACCGGGTGGGTCTGATTTCGTTGACTCAGTTTCTGCTGGAGGATTAATGAATGGTAATAATAATACAACAAGAGATACAAATCCTGCTAATGCCAGCATAATAGTATCTCTAAATACTGTTCCGGAATTATCATCTCCTTCTCCATATAAATCTTCTGACATTAACTCTCCATTATAAATAAAGTTTATATAGCTTAATAAGAAATATGCTATACTTTTATGAGTAATAATTAAAGAACAAATAGTATTTCACTTTTAAATAATTAGAAACAGTTTTTCAAATGAATGTTCAAGATAAAATAAATATTTTATATAATAATTGTAAGAATCTTTTGTCTTATGAATTTGATAATAGTATTGAGATTAAAAATGTTGATGAAGCATATTTAATTCAAGATTCATTTATTAATTTAAAGAAAAAAAATGGTTTTGGAGAAATTGGGGGTTGGAAAGTTGCCTTAACAAACCCTGAAATGCAGAAACTAGTTGGCGTAGATAACCCTGTAGAAGGAGCTATTCTAAACTCTTTGATTTATAAGAATAATGTCTCACTTAAATTGGAGAATTATTGTCACTTGGGAGTAGAAGCAGAAATTGCGTTAAAAATCCATAAGGATATTCCTTCTAAAATAAATGGCTTTAATAGCAAAGAAGAAATAACACCGTATTTAAAAGAAGTTATGATTGCTCTCGAAATTGTTGATGATAGAAATTCTGGCGCTAATATAACCTTTGAAAAACTTATAGCTCAAAATTCAATGAACCATGGATGCGTAATTGGAGAGCCTATTGAGATGGATTTAATGACTTTAGATGAATTAGAAGGAGAACTGATAGTTTCAGATAATATTTTTGGAAGAGGTAAAGGAAAAAATGTTTTGCAACATCCTCTTAATTCTGTTTTATATCTAGTTAATAATTTAATAAAAAGAGGAAGAAAACTATATGCAGGAGATATTGTTTTAACTGGCTCAATTAGTACAACTTGCTGGCCTAAGAGTGGTGACAAAGTTGAAGCTCATATTGATAAATTAAACAATGTCTCTTTGAATATTTTCTAATAAGTCAATTGAATACTGAAGGTAAAAATTCTATAGTATGGTTTAATGGTAAGTGGAATGACGGCTTAAAGCCCATAATGTCTTCCATGAGTCAATCTTATATGCATGGTAGTACTATTTTTGATGGAGCAAGAGCATATAAAAATTCAATTCCAGATCTTCATAAACACTGCGAAAGGTTGATAAACTCCTCTAAAATATTTGGTTTGAGTTTACCTATTAGTAAGGAAGAATTAATTAACTTATGTAAAGAAGGTGTAACTTATTTTGAAAATGGTGCCGAGTTATATATAAGACCAAGTATTTTCTGTGATGAAGGATTCTTAATTCCAGAAGCTAAATCTAGTAAACTGGTAATTACTATTTTTAGAGCGCCTATGCCAGATCTTAGTGGATTTACAGCAATGCTGAGCTCTTATAGACGGCCTCATCCTTTGACGGCCCCTACATTAGCAAAAGCGTCATGTTTATATGCGAATACATCACTTGCATTATCTGAAGCTAAGTCAAATGGTTTCGATAATGTAGTTATGCGAGATGGCGAAGAGAACATAGTTGAGTTTGGAAGTGCTAATCTATTTATTGTTAAATCTGAGAGAGTTATAACACCAGAGTGGAATAAAACTTTTCTTAATGGAATTACAAAACAAAGAGTCATTTCCTTGTTAAAAGAAGAAGGAATAGATGTTTTAGAAACCCGTATTAGTGTTGATGATCTGTTATCTGCTGATGAAGTATTTAGCACTGGAAACTTTGGAAAAGTTTTACCTGTTAGAAAAATTAACAAAGTTGATTTTGAAATAGGAGCAGTTTGTAAAAAAGCTATTAATTTATATAGTAAATATGCTTCAACTTATAAAATTTAATAATTAAAGCATATTTATTTTTTATGAATTTAGAAACTTAATTTTATTCCTAAACTTACAGTTCTTCCATATGAGCCTGCAGTATCTGCTTCAGAGTAATTCTGATCTAATATATTTTCAATTTTAAATTGAATAATACTATTTTTATTTAAATTATAATTTATATTACTATGCATAAGAGCATATCCAGCAATATGTCCTCCAGAAAATGCTCCATCTCTTGCATTTGAATGATATTCAAGAGATGAGTTTAATGACAAATCAGAAATATTACGAGGAATATAATTTATAGAAGTTTTTCCTGAGTGTTTTTTTCTTCTTGATAATGAACGACCATTATTATTAGTTGTTAAAAAATTATAATGTGAGTTTATTTTTATTTCTTCTGAAAGAGTATACTTTATAAATAATTCTAAGCCACTATTCTTAGCACTACCTTGATTTGAAAACTTATATCCAGGTGCTGGACCATAGCCAATAAGGTTATCTATTTGTGTTGCAAAAAATGTTAGATCAGCATTTATATTTTTTGAAGATGAAATGTATTCTAAACCAATATCTCTACTTCTACTCGTTTCTTCTTTGATAGAAATACTTCCATATGAACCATAAATTTCGTCTAAAGTTGGAGCTCTATATCCAGTCCCATAGCTTGAGTGAAGTCTAAAGTTAGAATTAGGAATTAAATAACTTGCTGCAATCCTATAGGTTGAAGATAAACCGTATAAATCGTGATGGTTACTTCTAAGGCTTCCATCTATAAAAAGATTTTTTATAGTATTATTTGAATAAGAATAAAAACTTGAAGAAGAAGAAACTTTAAAATCATAAGCATTATATTGATCTTGCGTATCCATATGAGAACGCTCAGTCTCTAGTCCAAAAACAAGGTTTTCTTTTGAATTTATAGGAACATTAAACTTTAATTTTACACTACTTAGATCAGCTATATACCATCTAAATTTTCTATCTTCTTTTAACTGATATCTTCTAGCCTTTGCTGTAGAAACCAAAGCTTCCATAGAGAAGAGTTCATATTGTTTATTTAAAGATAAAGCTGATTGCCAATCTAATAAATTAGCTTGTCTGTCAGCATCAATAAAGGGTCCAAGAGGAGCATCATCTTCTTCTACTTCAGATGTGAATACTCTAGATATCAATGAAATTTCTGTTGAAGAATTAAGATCATAATCAACAACTAAATTAGCACTATCAATATTATAACTATCATTTTCATCATACCCCAAAGACTTTTCTGCAGATGATATACCAGGACCCTCAGAGTGATTATAATTTAAAGAAAAATATAAATCTTTCACATTCCCAGATATTCCTGAGGTAATATCTTTGTCTAATCTATTTGATGCTTCCATATTCAAGAATTTTTTATTTTCTTTAGTTCCTCTTTTTAAGATAATATTAATTACGCCTCCTATAGCTTCAGATCCGTACAAAGCGCTTTGAGAACCTCTAAGCACTTCTATTCTATCTACTCCGGTCAACTTTAATCTCTCTAAGTCAACAGAACCTCTTCCAGTTGATGAATCAACTATTTTCATTCCATTAATCAAAACTAAAGTATGATCAGTTTCATTACCTCTTAAAAATGCTCTAGTTAATGATTGGGGGCCTCCACTTTTATAAGCTTGATAACCTGCTGTTGCGCTTAGAATTTGAGCAACATAATTCATTCCACTCTGCTCTATTTCTTGATTATTTATAATTGTAACTGCAGAACCAGTTTCTTTTAACTTTTTTGGAAAATAACTTCCAGTAACAGTTATCGGCTCAATAATATTAACTTCATTTGCTAGAGATTTAGATAATAAAGAGAATAAACTTAAAAATATTATTGATAATAAAATAGATTTATTATTTTTAAACAATTAAAATTTCCAACTCAAAATTTCACAAAAAAATTATTTTTGTGTTAACTAGTAATTTATTGTTTTTAGATATAATCGATCTTAAAACAATGGCTATAATTGCACCATCACTTTAATTAAAGCTCTATTGAACATCCCCTCTCAATAGTCGATAGTACTTAATTAGGCAGGTCTCCTGGCTTCTTGAGTCTTAAATCATCCAACCTTCCCATACATTATTATATACAGTGGTATTTTGGACTATCTCGTCAATAACAGTTGCGGGGGCAGCTGAGGCAATTTAAATTAAAATATCTCATTCCCTTTTCACCTATTAAAGGCACCTAATTTATTTTAACCTATTTTTTCATAATAATTTTGTCAAATTTTTATAGATTTATTTTTATAATTAATCCATGTTTATAAAATGTTAAGAAATATTATTAGGTTTGCAATACGTAGAGCAGCATCTGATCCAAGAGTCAGAGCAAAAGCTAAAGAAACAGCCAGAAAAATGGCTAAAGGTGCAGGCGAACTTGCTAGAGATCCTGAGCCAGCTAAAAAGCTTGGAAGATTAGCCGGCAAAATAAAGAAAAAAATTACTAAAAGTTAATTGTTTTTATAGAAATCAGCTCCGTATTTCATGCAGTTTTCTATAAGTAATGCTCTATCTTCTCCAGTTCCTCCATACTTAGGGTCAGGTAATTTAAAACCTCTGATAAATTTTAGAGCCTCTTTTATTGATTTTTTAGATTTTTTATCTTTCATCAAAGAAAATTCATATGCTGTCCAACAGTCAACTTCTAATTCATTACCACTCTGTAATACAATATGTCCATATTCATGTAATATAAAGAAATCTACTGCTCCTGGAAAGTTCCAATCTATATTTGCTATTCTTTGGGGGCAATAATATATTTTGCCATCAGGTGTAGCTGTAGCTACTCCTCCCTTAGTCATACCACAATGAGGAATTAGCTCAGCTTTAACTTTTTTATCAATAGCATAGGAAAAGTTATTATTAATAATAAATAACATAAAAATAACAAGCCATTTTAGCATAAAAATACCCATCTAATTTCTGTACAAAACCGTAATATANGTGATTAATTATTAAAGTAAATGTATTTGGAGTAATTATGNCTGAAAATATAATTATAGTATGGTTTCGTAAAGATTTAAGAATTAGAGATAATCCTGCTTTAGCAGAAGCAGCAAAAGAAGCTAAAATACTTCCTATTTATATTAATGATGATGAATATAGTAATGANCGTCCAATGGGTTCAGCTAGTAAAGTATGGCTATATAATTCTTTAAAATCTCTAAATTTAAGCTTAGAGAATAATCTTAACTACTTTAAAGGCAATGCCATTGATATATTAATGGATTTAATTGAAAAAAAAAATATTACAGGAGTATTTTGGAATCGTTGCTACGANCCCCTCTCAATTGAAAGAGATACTAAAATAAAAAAAAAATTATTAGATAATAAAATTAAAGTTAAGACTTTTAATGGTTCATTAGTAAGAGAGCCATGGGAAATTCTGAAAGATGATGATAGTCCTTATANAGTTTTTACACCTTATTANAAGAGAGCATATTTAAATTTAGAAGATATTAAAATTGGAAAATATAATATTTCCCAGATTAGTTTTGATACTAATAATATTAGCTCTGACATAAATAGCCTCAAACTCTTATCTGATCTAGAATGGGAGAGAAATTTAACTAGTTCTTGGGAAATAGGAGAAAAAGCAGCATTAAAAAAAGTAAATAATTTTTTAAGTAATGGTATTAAANATTATAAAGAGGGAAGAAACTTTCCTTCTAAGAATAATGTTTCTTTTCTGTCTCCTCACATACATTTTGGAGAGATTTCTCCAAAAAGAATATGGATAAGTACAAAANAAATAGAGCAAAACAAAAATACTCAGCATTTTTTAAGTGAAATTTGTTGGAGGGAATTTTCATACTATTTGTTATACCATTTTCCTAATCTTCCGGTAGAAAACTTACAAGCTAAATTTAATACTTTTCCATGGGTTAATGATAACTATCTTTTAAATAAGTGGAAAAAAGGTGAGACGGGTTATCCTATAGTAGATGCAGGTATGAAAGAGTTATATGCTACTGGATATATGCATAATAGAGTTAGAATGATAGTAGCCTCTTTCCTTGTAAAAAATATGCTAGTCCATTGGCATAAAGGAGAGAATTATTTCTGGGATTGCCTCTTTGATGCGGATATAGCTAATAATTCTGCAGGTTGGCAATGGGTTGCAGGGTCAGGTGCCGATGCCGCTCCATATTTTAGAATATTTAATCCAATCACTCAGGGAAAAAAATTTGACGAAGATGGCTCNTATANAAAAAAATATTTACCAGAATTAAAAAATATGCCTAATGAATATTTATTTAGTCCATGGGAAGCTCCTGAGGATATTTTAAAAAAGGCAAAAATTAATTTAGGTAAGGATTATCCTTATCCGATTGTCGATATTAAGACATCTAGAGAAAAGGCTCTTGCTGCATATGAAAAAATAAAATAATTAATTGATCCATAATTTGTTTTTAAGCGTAATTCTAGTAGGAGATTTTAATGTTTTTAGAAAATACTTTTGAAACTGCGGGTTTATCGGCTAAGTTGTCCTATATTAACCTTAAAAAAGAGAAAACATATAAATTGTTAAAACCTGCAGTCAAGGATCAAGAATTAACNAGCCTAATTACTNTAGTCGCTACTAAAAAAGATAGGGTGGCTTTTGGCAACCTATTTAAATTGGTGGGCCCTCGTATTAAAGGATATTTAATGAAACTAGGNTCAAATGACATAGTTGCTGAAGATTTGCTTCAAGAAGTAATGCTTACTGTATGGAGAAAGTCAGAGACTTTTGANAGAAGTAAAGCGGCAGTAAGNACNTGGTTATTTACCATAGCTCGTAATAAACGNATTGATNTACTTCGTAAAGAAATCAGACCACAATTAGATCCAAATGACCCNATGTTAACTCCAAANCANGAAGAACCTGCAGATGAAAAATACAGTGCTAATCAAGAGTCTGNTAAAATAACTNATGCTATAAANATGCTNCCGGATGAGCAAGCTAAGTTAATTAAAATGACTTACTATGAAGATAAGTCTCATTCTATCATTGCAGATGAACTTAACATGCCCCTAGGAACAGTTAAATCTAGGATAAGACTAGCTTCAACCCGTTTAAAAAAANTATTAGAAGGACANCTACATGATTAAACACCACATACATCCTGAAATTTTAATGGCTTATGCCGCAGGAAAAACCTCACCATCAGTTAGCCTAATCGTAGCTTCACACATCACCTTATGTGCCGAATGCAGGAAAGTTGTAGAGGATTTTGAAAATTTAGGAGGNAAATTTTTAGAGGATTCTGATCCGGTAGAGGTTAATTCTTCTTCTTTAGAAAGTATTTTAGGTAAAATAGATAACATTGATTTAGATGATCAATTCGTTGAGCCAACTAATAAAGTTAATTCTTTTAAAAATATGCCCTCTGTACTTTCTAAATATCTCCCTGATACTGATAAACTTACGGATAAATGGAAAAAAAGTATTGGTGGAATAAGGTATTTTGACATTGATCTCGGTGACTTTAAACAAAATACGCATGCGCGTATGTTATCCATTCCCCCAGGAAGGAAGCTACCTCATCATGGGCATGAATCTCAAGAATTAACACTAGTTTTAGAGGGTGGTTTTAAAGATGAAAATGGGAGTTATAATGCTGGTGATGTTGCCATAGAAGATGAGAATAATTTACATACACCTGTTTCTGATCCTAGTGAGGGATGTGTATGTTTAGTAGTTTATGAAGGCAAATTAAAATTTAAAGGTTTATTTGGTCCTATTTTAAATATTCTCAACAAGTAGTATGTCTAATTCTTGCTGGATAACCGGAGCTTCTAGTGGTATAGGCAAATCTACAGCTTTATGCTTTGCTAAAAATGGCTACACNGTATTTGCAAGTGCAAGGTCATCAAAAGAATTAGATATTTTAGTTAAGAAGAGCTTAAGTTTATCTNTTAAAGGTAAAATAATTGCTCTACCCTTAGATGTAACTGCTTCAAAAGAAGTTTTAAATGGTATAAAGTTTATNGAGAAAGAATGTNAAAATTTAGAATTTATTNTTTTAAATGCNGGTACATATATAAAAGAAGATTCTAAATACGCAACTATAGAGTCTACAAAACATGTAATTGATTTAAATTATATAGCAGTATTAAATCATATCATTTCATTGCAACCCTATATTTCTACTTTAAATATAAAACAAATTGCGGTTGTTTCTTCTATGGCAGCTTGGAGAGGTATGCCTATGTCCGCGGCCTATTCTTCCTCTAAAGCTGCTATCAAAACAGCTATAGAAAGTTTTGAAATAGATTATAGTAATACTGGTGTACGTTTTAGAATTCTTTATCCTGGCTTTGTTAAAACCCCTTTAACAGATAAAAATGATTTTAAAATGCCTTTCTTAATGGATGTAGAAAAAGCAGCAGCAATAATTTATAAAAAATTATTATATTCTGATAAGTTTGAAGTAAGTTTTCCAATAATTTTTGCAGTAATTATGCGAATTATTACGATGTTACCATGGCCCATTTATAAAAGATTGATGGTTAAAAAAATGGAAAAATAATATAATTATTAACCTTTTTTATAAAATAAAGTTACAGTTCCTAATTTCAAACCAAACTTNTTCATATAAGCTTTATTAATTATAACATCGTTATCTTGAAGGTACATCCAGTCATCAAATTTTACTTTTGTTTTGCGACCAAATAATGGAAGTTCAAACGTATATTTCCAATGAAATGTATTCCCTGAGGTATAACCTAAGGCTTTTCCTATTACAGCATCCGTTGTGCCTTCATAACAATTATTATTTATTTTAATTAANTTCCAATCTCTATACTCTTTAACACCATCATCATACATAAAATTTTCTTTAATATTTAAAGTCTTAGTATTTTTATCCCAACTACCGCTAATTTTACAAGTGAATCTCTTTCTTATAATACCAAATGTATCTTCGAACATTCCCCATACTGAAATATCTCCTGAAAAAAAATCTTCTAGNTTAAGTTTTGGAGTATTATTTTTATACCTATANACNGTCATGCATTCTCTACGCTAAATATTATTAAAATGGATCAAATATTTATTTTTTTAATGTNATTTGATGAACATTTGTAGATTCTGATAAAAAGCCAGCTTCACAATATGCAAGATAATATTCCCACATATTTTTAAATTTAATATCAAATATTTTATCATCNNAAATTTCATTCCAGNTAGATAGAAAACTTTTTTTCCATATAGNAAGTGTATGTGCATAGTCTTTNCCAAANGATTTTTCTATTTTCATGTTAAAGCCGAATGGCACTACAACTTTCTTAAGAGCATNAATAGATGGTAAAAAACCTCCAGGAAAAATATATTTTTGAATAAAGTCTGTATTNTTTTTNTAAGAATTATANAGATCATCTTTTATACTAATTAATTGTAAGCCAATTATTCCATTATCTTTGATATTATCATTAAGTTTTTGAAAGAAAACTGGCCAATATTTTTTTCCAACAGCTTCAAACATTTCAATAGAAATAATTTTGTCATACTTTTTGTTAATTGACCTATAGTCACATATTTGAACATCTATTAAATCTGTTAAACTTTCCTTCATGAACTCTTTTCTTAACATATTCTGCTTGNTTATTAGATAACGTTATACAAGTAATTTTTGTTTGAAATTTTTTAGCTATATANTCTGCAAGACCNCCCCAACCGCATCCTATTTCTAATATATTATCNCCTTTTTTTATATTAGTTATTTTACATATGTGTTCATANTTATTCTCTTGNCCAGAAATTAGGTCACGATTTTGATTACTAAACAATGCTGAAGAATAAGTCATAGACTTATCTAACCATTTTTCATAAAATTTATTTCCTAGATCATAATGATAAGAAATATTTTTTTTACTTCCAGATACAGAATTAGCTTTGAGAGTATGNTTAANATAATTCCAGTAATTATAAATTTTTTTACCATAAATAATATTTGTGTTATGTCGTCTATTTAATGAGAAGAGAAAAATAACTTTTGATATATCTGGGCTAGAAATCTCACTGTTTATGTAGGCTTCAGAAAAACCAATAGCTCCAGACTTCATAATTCTTTTAAATAAGTTTTGAGAATGAATGTTTAAATTTGCAACTAAATTAGAGTCTTTGTCTCCAATATATATTTTATCTTCATTAGGTTGATTTATAACTAATAANCCATCTTTTATAAAAAATAATTTAGTAATAANTGTTTTATTTATATTTTTTATCATTTTTCACATTATTTTTTANTAGAGTTTTGCTATATGATATTATATCTTTACTGGGTTTTGGTCTATTAAAGAATTTAATACCTTTTGCCCAAAGAAATAATGCTTGAAGATGAATTGAATAAATAACTTTAATTGTCATTAAAGGATATAAAATAAAGCATAATAATAACTCTTTGTCATTTAATGTAGATTTTTTTCCATAAAAGCTTGCATTTAATAATTTGGTATTATCTTCTTTACAATAATTTATTTCTACTTTAAGCGAATTATTTTTTAGTTTAGTATGGAATTCATACTCTCCTTCTATTTTAAAAAATGGAGATACATGAAATATTTTATCAACTTTTTCATTTATAGTACTATATTTAGTTAAGTAACTATGTCTATCGCCAAAAGTATTATGAACTTCATATATTATAGCTTTGACTTTATTGTTTGGAGCAATACAAAAATATGTAGTAAGTGGATTAAAAACATAACCTAATATTCTTGGATAACATAAAATATAAATTCTATCATTTTTTTTATAAAGGTTTTTACTTACTAAAATATTTTTAGCCCAGAGAAANGGGTTTTCATAAGGTTTTACNGTATGGTCTTTATAAAAAAAACTAAATAAATTAAACTTGTTAATAGAAAATAATCTTGTTTTTTTTTCTAAATATTCTAAATTTTCTAGATTCAAGAATAATGAAAAAACTCTATATTTAAATTTATGTATTTTAGGATAAAACCTATAATGACTTACAAACCCTCTATAAATATAATTTTTGTTAAGTAAGTCCATATCCTAATTACCTTTTATTTATTGGGAAGAATATATTTTTCCTTTTATATATTTACTATCTAGTCCCCATGGGGAATTTGTTCCAAGCTTTTCAGCGATATGTAAAGCAGATTTAATTCCGTCTTCGTGAAAACCATATTTAGTCCATGCTCCAGTAAACCATATATTATTTAGCCCTTGAATATTTTCTAGTTTAGATTGACCTTTTAAAGCATTTTCATCAAGAATAGGATGCTTATATAATATTTCTTCGTATATTTTATTCTTACTAATGCTTCCTTCTTCAGGATTTAAAGTAACAAAAAGAGGATATTTTTTATCAATATTTTGTAATAAATTCATCCAATATGTGACTTGAATAGGTTTTTCATTATTTTTTCTAATTGAGTCTAAAGAGCTAGNATAATTCCATGATGACCATAATGATTTATTTTTAGGCATAAATTGTTTTGAAGAATGTAAAACTACCTTATTTTTTGAAAATTTAAAATAATTTAGTGTTTTATATATTTCTTTATCTACATCTTTGATTAGTTTTGCAGATTGATCTGCATGACAGGCCATAATTACATTATCATAATCTATTTCTTTATCTTTAAGTCTAATACAGACAGAATTATTTTTAGGATATATAGCTTCAATAGAACTATTTATTTCGTAATTAAAATTAGATTTTTCCACTATATTTTTTATATATTGTTGACTGCCATATTTAACGGTTTTCCATTTAGGTCTATCTTTTATGTTTAGTAATCCATGATGATANAAAAAATATAAAAAAGTTGTGGTAGGAAATAATAAGGCATTTTTATTAGAACAAGACCAAATTGCTGAGGCAATAGGCGTTATATATCTATTTATAAAATAAGATGAAAAATTATTATATTCTAGCCAGTCACCAATGACACTGTTGTTATCAGTACTTTTTTCAATATATTTGGTAGCAATTTTTTTAAATCTAAAAACATCATATAATAATTTCCATTGATTTATATTAATGACATTTTTCTTTTGACCAAAAATTCCTCCTAAACCTGAACCTGAGTATTCATATAAACCATTATTTAAAGATATTGATAATGACATATCACTNTCGATACTATCTACATCAAGAGCATCAAAAAACTTTGTTAAATTAGGATAATTTTTATTATTATAAACTATAAAACCAGTATCAACACTTAGAGGCACTTCTTTAAATTTATCTCTAGTATAATTTAGATTGATAGTATTAGAATGTCCTCCTAATTTTTCTGCTTTTTCATATACTGTAACTTGATTNTTTTTAGATAAAAGCCATGCTGCTGACAAACCAGCAATACCTGAACCCACAATAGCTATATTTTTTGATGAACTAGCTTTATTATCTTGTAAGCTCTCATTTTTTGAAGGAATGTATGTGTCCATTTAATATATTTCCAAAATTAATAATTGTTTTTTATAGCTAGTAGCTATGAATAGTATTAGATTGTAGTAGAAAATTTTAAACATCTTATTTTAACTTTTTTGATTGAATATGATAAATCCAAATTTTATAGAATATAANAACTTACATATAAAAATTTTACTTAGCTTGCTAGTGTTTATTTGTTTTTTTTCATCACTTAATACNATTCCTCCTTTAGATAGGGATGAGTCAAGGTATATTCAAGCTACTGTTCAAATGATGGAGTCAAAAGATTTTATCAATATAAAGTTTTTAGATACTCCTCGTTTAAAAAAACCACCTGGTATTTACTGGCTTCAGGCATTATCTGCAACTATAACTAAAAATATTTTATTTTTAGAAAAAGCACCTTTATGGTCATATAGGCTACCTTCCGCAATAGCGGCTAGTATTTCTATATGGTTAACATTTCTATTAGGNAAACTTTTGTTTGGTAGAANTCAGGGTTTTATAGCAGCACTATTATTATTAAGTTCTCCGTTAGTATTTATTGAAGCACACATAGCAAAAACAGATTCTGTATTGATGGCATGTGTTTTATTTATTACTTATATTTTATCAAAAGCTATATTTGAAAAAAAATTTAATGATATAAATGGNTCAAAATATTTATTATTTTTTGCATGGATTNTTACTGGATTTGCTTTTCTAGTTAAAGGACCACTTGTATTTTTATTTATATTTTNTACTNCAATATTTTTTAGGATATTTAGTGGTATNAATTTTATTAAAGATATAAAAATTATAAGCGGTTTTATTTTATTTTTATTAATAGCATTACCATGGTTTCTTTTTATTAATTTAGGTGACAACAGTGGAGTATTTATAGATTCTATTAAAAAAGATATGCTTTTTAAAATAATAAGTGTTCAAGAATCTCATGGCTCTCCTCCAGGTAGTTACTTTTTATCTTCAATAATATTTTCTTGGCCAATATTTTTATTTATTTTACCAACTTGTATTTGGTCTTATAAAAATAAAAGTAATATGGCTGTAGTATTTCTAATATGTTCAATATTACCAGCATGGATATTTTTTGAATTAATGCCTACTAAATTNCTACATTATATTCTTCCNATTTTACCTTACTTTGCAATATTAACATCTGCAATGCTTGTTTCTTCTATAAGTAATAGTAAAGTTTTATCATCTCTAGATAATTTTTATATAAAATGTATTTCTATCCTTCCTGCAATAGGAGGGTTTTTGATATCAATTGGAATTTTATTTTTAGCAAAAGAATATGGGTCAGGTTTTACTTTTACAGTTTTAATTATTGCTATTATATATTGTATAGGCTCAGTATTAAGTGCTTATTCATTATTTAATAGAAATTATATAAATGCCTTATCAAAAGTAGTTTTTGTAAATTTAATAGCCTTAAATGTNATTTTTATCACTTTACCTAATCAATTTGATAAAATTTGGGTAACAGAAAAAATATANGAGTACATAATAGAAAAAAATTTAGATTCTACTTTTGCGGTATTAGGTTATTCAGAGCCATCTTTAATATTTAGGCTAGGAGCAAATACTAAAATTTTAACTAGTAATGAAGAAGCAATTAGGTTTCTTTCGAAAAGTAATNTTAAATATTTAATTATAGAGGATGATTATTTAAATGAATTTAAAATTATGGCGGATAAAAAATCTTTATCTATAAAAATATTAGATAAAAAATTATCAGGTTTTAACTATTCTAAAGGTAAATTAATTAATATTACTTTAATTAATATAATTTAAAAATTAATTATAAATTATCTTTCTTAAAAAGGAATTATTATTTATANTAATAATCTTACAGTTTTTGTTTTTATATCATTGAAATGGAGAGGAACATGTTACCAGAGTTATCACCTAAAGTTGTAGATTTATTGGAAAGAGTAAGTAAATTTATGGATGAGAATGTTTATCCTAACGAAGAAAAAATTGCAGCAGAGATTGCTGAAGGAGATAGATGGCAGCCATCACAAATACTTGAAGGCATTAAAGCAAAAGCTAAATCTGANGGTTTATGGAATTTATTTTTACCAGAAAGTGATCGCGGAGCTGGTTTAACAAATTATGAATATGGNCATTTATGTGAGTTGATGGGCAGAACTCAATTTGGNCCAGAGGCATTTAATTGTTCTGCTCCGGATACTGGTAATATGGAAACTTTAGAAAGGTATGCATCTGAAGAAGTAAGAGATGAATGGATGTCTCCCTTACTGGAAGGTAAAATAAGGTCTGCATTTGCAATGACTGAGCCGGCAGTGGCTTCATCTGACGCAACAAATATAGAATCATCAATAGTAAGAGATGGTGATGAATATGTTATTAATGGAAGGAAATGGTGGACTTCGGGAGCTAATGATCCACGATGCAAAGTATTTATATTTATGGGGAAATCAGATCCAAAGAANCCTGATAGGCATAAACAACAGTCTATGATTGTTGTTCCTGCAGATTCAAAAGGTGTAAAAGTATTACGACATTTACCAGTTTTTGGTTTTGATGATGCGCCTCATGGTCATGGTGAAGTTTTATTTGAAAATGTTAGAGTGCCGGTAAAAAATATATTACTAGGAGAAGGAAGAGGTTTTGAGATAGCGCAAGGACGNCTTGGGCCTGGCCGAATTCATCATTGTATGAGGTTAATNGGAGTGGCTGAAGTAGCATTAGAAAAAATGTGTAAAAGAACAAAAGAAAGAGTTGCATTTGGGAAGCCAGTGGCAGAACAATCAGTCACGCAAGAAAGGATTGCCGAGTCAAGAATAATGATTGATCAATGTAGATTATTAACTTTATATGCTGCACATAAAATGGACATTCATGGAAATAAAGAGGCCCGAAAAGAAATAGCTATGATTAAAGTATCTGCTCCTAATATGGCATGTACAATTATTGACTGGGCAATACAAGCTCATGGAGCAGGCGGAGTTTCTAATGATTTTGGTTTATCTAAAATGTATGCTCAATCTAGAACTTTAAGATTNGCAGATGGTCCAGATGAGGTTCATCGTAATCAAATAGCTAGATTAGAACTAAAAAGGCATAATTAATAGGACTTAATTTATGAAAAATAAATATGTTCTTAATTTAGAAGATATACCTGTTAAGAAAGCTCATATGTTTAATATAAGCAAATTGAATGATTTCTTAACAGGTAAATTAGATGGTTTTTATGGAATAAGTAAGGTGGGTCAGTTTAATGCTGGTCAGTCTAATCCAACTTTTGTAATAGAAGATTCGGCTAATAAAAGATACGTTCTAAGAAAAAAACCGCCGGGAAAATTATTGCCCTCTGCACATGCAGTAGATAGAGAATTCAAAGTTCAGAAAGCTTTATATAATACTGATGTTCCAGTACCCAATATGTATCTTTATTGTGATGATCAGACAGTTATTGGTACTGAATTTTATATTATGGAATATTTAGAAGGCAGAGTATTTGAGGACACAACTTTACCTGGACACTCTCCTCAAGATAGAACTTTGATATATAATAGTATGAACGAAACCCTAGCCTCATTGCATAAAGTAAAANCTAAAGATGTTGGTTTAGAAGATTTTGGAAGACCAGGAAGTTATTTTCTACGACAACTAAAAAGATGGTCTCAACAATGGGAATTATCTAAACAACAGGATATTCCAGAAATGCCTTTATTAATTGATTGGTTATCAAATAATATTCCTGAGAGCGATGAGACAACAATTGTTCATGGANATTATAGGTTAGGTAACTTAATTTATGATTTAAATGAACCTAAAGTAATNGCTGTATTAGATTGGGAGTTATCTACTTTGGGTCATCCTCTTGCAGACCTAGGTTATAATTTAATGCTTCATGAAGAAGACTCAGATGTGCGTTCTGGTTTTAGTTTAAAGAATTTAGATTTGGTAAAACTAGGTATACCAACAAAAGATTACTTGGTAAAAAAATATTGTGAAATGGTAAATAGAGATGTTGTAAATCCAAATTATTATATAGCTTTTTCAATGTTTAGGAACGTAGCTATATTAGAAGGAGTTTTAGCTAGAGGAAGAGCAGGAAATGCTTCTTCTTCTTTGGCTGAAGAAAAAGGAGCTTTAGGAAAGCCTATTGCAAAAATAGCTTGGGATTTAGTACAACACAGTAAAATAGATTAATTATTTCTATATCTTAAGTTTTCTCTCGATAAATCAGATATTTTATTGCATCCCATAAGTTTCATATCACGTTCGATTTCATTTTTAAAATTACCTAAAGCTTTTTCAACAGCAGGTTGGCCTCCACCTCCTAGAGCGTAAAGATAATATTTTCCTCCTGAACAACATTTTGCTCCAACTGATAGAGCTTTTAATACATGTGTTCCTCTTTGAATACCTCCGTCACATATAACATCAAGTTTATCTCCAACAGCATCTACTATTTCAGCTAATTGATCGAATGGGCTTCTGGAACCATCTAATTGTCTTCCTCCATGATTNGATACCATNATAGCTGTTGCACCAATATCTACAGCTTTTTTAGCATCTTCTACACTCATAATACCTTTTAAACAAAAATGTTTTCCCCATTTCTTATTTATTTCTTCTGCATCTTTCCAGTTCATAGTTTGGTCTAACATATTTGTGAAATAATCCCCGACTGAAATAGCTATATTTGTTCCTGCATTTACAAACTTAGATAATTGAGGCAAATCAAATTTTTCATGNGTAAAATAATTTATTGCCCACATTGGNTGACTAGCAAAACTNATTAAACTTTTTAATGTTAACTTTGGTGGNCTCGTAAAGCCAGTNTGCAAATCTCTTTCTCTGTTTCCTCCAGTTATAGTATCAACAGTCAAAGCAATTGCTTCATAATTTGCTTCTTTACATAGATCTATCATATGGTTATTTAATCCCTTATCTTTATGATAGTATAATTGGAATAGTTTAGGAGAAGATATTTCCTTACTCATTCGCATTATATCAACAGTTCCTAATGAAGATAAACCTGACATCGTTCCAAATTTTTCTGCTGCTCTTGCAACTGCCAGTTCCCCTTCATGGTGAAATAATCTTTGTAACGCCGTTGGAGAGCAAAATAGAGGCATATCCAGTTTTTGTCCCATTACAGTTACAGACATATCTATATCCTTAACCCCCGCTAATACATTTGGGACTAAATCACATTCTTCATATGCCGCAGTATTTCTATTTTTCGTGATTTCATCATCAGCCCCTCCATCAATNTAATGAAATATTGGACCAGGTAGTTTACTTTTTGCTAAATCTCTAAAGTCTTGTGTATTGTGACAATCTTTAATTTTCTTAAAAATCATTTTATATTTTACCTTTATTATAGTTAGATATTACTTAGTATAATTTTTAANTAAATTCCATATATATAATACAGAACTTTTTATTTCGGAGCCATTCTAAGTGAACCGTCTAATCTTATAGTTTCTCCATTTAACATTTCATTTTCATAAATATGTTTTACTAAGGCTCCATATTCATTCGGCTGTCCAAGACGATGGGGATGCAATGTTGAGTCTATAAGAGATTTTTTAGCTTCTTCTGGTAANCCTGCAAGGAGAGGTGTTTCAAAAAGACCAGGAGCTATAGTATTAACTCTTATTCTTTGACGAGCTAATTCTCTAGCTATCGGAAGCGTCATACCTATAATTCCTCCTTTTGAAGCTGAATATGCTGCTTGTCCAATCTGTCCGTCATACGCTGCAATAGAAGCTGTATTTATAATTACTCCTCTACTTTCATCACTTTGAGATTCGTTNTGTTGCATAACATTTGCTGCAGCTTTTAATGTATTAAATGTTCCAATTAAATTTACATTAATTATTTTACTAAATAGATTAAGAGGACAAGTGCCTTCTTTATTTAAAACTTTACTAGGACTTCCTATTCCTGCACAATTTACAGCTAAGTTTATAGGGCCAGTCTTTTTTACAATTTCTGAGAAGTTATCTGATACTAACTTTTCATCAGTTATATCAATATTAATGTAATTACAATTAGAGCCTAATTTCTCTGCTTTTTTAATACCTAAGTCATTTTGTATATCTATGATNGTAACTTTTCCTCCATTATTAATAATAATNTCAGCTGTTGCTCCTCCTAGACCGCTTGCTCCTCCAGTAATAACAGCGTTACAATTATTTAATTCCATAATGGTTCCTTTCTATAATTTAAGAAGAAAATTGTTCATTAATAAACTTTTCTTCAAGACTACTTTCAGTGTCAAATAATAGTTTGAATGATAATTTCGTTGATAGTTTTATATTAACTGATTTTACATTCCTTACTTCTAGGTTTCCTGCAGTTGCGCTTACACCTCTAGTTTTAGGTTCCTTAACAATAAAATTTACTGAAGAAGTTTTAGGTAACAATGCTCCTCTCCATCTTCTAGGCCTAAATGCACATATAGACGTTAATGAGAGCAATTTTGAATTTATAGGTAAAATAGGACCATTGGCTGAGAGATTATAAGCTGTGCTGCCTGCAGGCGTTGCTAACATAACACCGTCACATACTAGTTCATTGAGGCGCTTTTTGTTGTTAACATTAATTATTACTTTTGCAGTCATCCTAGATTGTCTTAATAAAGATACTTCATTAATTGCTATTCCCTTATATTTTTTTTCATTAATATCGAGAGCTTCCATTTCTAAAGGTGAGATCTTAGTCAGAACTGCATTATTAATTCTTTCTATGAGGTTTTCCTTAGAATAAGTATTCATTAAAAAACCGATAGTGCCTCTATTCATTCCATAGATTGGAATTTTTTTAACACCATAAGTTTCTATTACATNAAGTAGGAGNCCATCTCCACCNAATGCTACAATGATATCTGCTTGATCAACATTTGTATTATTATATTTTTTAGATAATTCTTTTAACGCTTTTTGAGCTTCTTTTGAATTTGATGCAATAAAAGCGATTTTATTAAATTTCATTTTAAATTAAACCGTGTTTTTTTTGATTATAATGATATAGGAAAGTTAGCACTTAATAAATTAAGTTTAAAGATAAATTTATCCGCCTGTTACACTCATATGTCTTTTGACTGCTGGCCCAGAAGATCTTCGACTAATTTCAAAATCATGACCTTTAGGTTTTCTAGAAATAGCCTCTCTAATAGCTTCTTCTAACTCGATACCTGTTTTACCTTGTTGTAACTCTTTTCTTAAATTAGCTGAATCGTCTTGACCAAGGCACATATAAAGCATTCCAGTACATGTAAGCCTTACCCTATTACAGGATTCGCAAAAATTATGTGTAAGAGGTGTTATAAACCCAAGCCTTCCACCAGTTTCTTCTATTTTTACATATCTTGCTGGACCTCCAGTTTTATATTCACTTTCTGTTAAAGTAAACTTTTCTCTTAGTTTAGCTCTAACCATAGATAGAGGTAAATATTGGTCAGTTCTATCTTCAGTGATTTCTCCCATTGGCATAGTTTCTATTACTGTAAAATCATGCCCTTCATTATGTGCCCATTCTATCATACTCTGTAATTCATTTTCATTAACACCTTTTAAAGCTACAGCATTAATTTTACATTTTAATCCTGCCCTAGTTGCAGATTTAAGACCATTTAAAACTTTTTCTAAATCACCCCATCTAGTAATTTTCTTGAAAAGTTCGGGGTTTAATGTATCTATAGAAACGTTTACTCTTCTTACTCCATAATCATATAATTGTTCAGAAAACCTTGATAACTGACTTCCATTAGTAGTTAAAGTTAATTCCTCAAGTCCTGAACCTATTTTTGATCCAAGAGATTTTATAAGAGTTAGTACGTTCTTTCTTACTAATGGTTCTCCGCCTGTGAGTCTAATTTTTTTAGTACCAAGATTTATAAAAGAAGCACAAAGTGTCTCTATCTCTTCAAGAGATAGTACATCAGCTTTTGGAAGAAAAGTCATGTTTTCTGCCATACAATAAACACACCTAAAATCGCATCTATCAGTTAGTGATACTCTTAGGTAAGATATAGCTCTTCCAAATGGATCTATTAAAGGACTACTATCTTTATTTATTTTATCAAACGGTTTATCTAACATACAAACACCAAATCTAAATCATTATATGGTTATATACCACTGTATATAATGGATCAAGAATTACTTTCAATATATATTTTTGTTATATATAATAAACTTTCTAATAATTAAGAAATAATTATAAAATGGATAAAGTTTCAAATAATAAAAAATATAACTGGCCTTATAATATTTATGAAGTTTTTAAAGATAATAAAATTAAGCAAATAGCTTATGTTCCCGATGCAGGTCATAAAGATCTAATTGATTACTGTGAAAATGATAAAAATATGAAGATGATTAGCTTAACTTCAGAAGAAGAGGGGGTAGGCTTACTAGCGGGGGCATGGCTAGGTGGAGAAAAGGGTGCTTTATTAATGCAATCAAGCGGAGTAGGGAATTGTATCAATTCCATAGCTTCAATAACAAGAGCATGTGACTTTCCTCTTCTTATGTTAGTGACTATGAGAGGTGAATGGAATGAGTTTAACCCATGGCAAGTTCCGATGGGTAAAGCAACAGCAAAAGTATTAGAGGCCTTAAATGTAAATGTTACAAGGTGTGAGAAAATTGATGATGTTTCTGAAACTATAAACGCTATGCTAGGATTAGCATATAAAACTAATTCTATTAATGCGGTTTTATTATCTCAAAAACTTATTGGTGCAAAGGATTTTTAGGACTAAATATGCCAAAATTTAGATTAAATAGACGATATGTGATTAGTGAATTATTGAAACAACGAGAAGATACCCTTGTAGTTAATGGTTTAGGGGGAACTTGTTGGGATATAGCTTCTTTAGGAGATAATGATTTTAATTTTTATGTTTGGGGTGGAATGGGTAATGCATGCATGATTGGTTTAGGATTAGCGTTAAGTCAGCCAAAAAAAAAAGTAATAGTAATAACTGGTGATGGAGAAATGCTTATGGGAATTGGATCTTTAGCTACAATAGCATTAAAACAACCTAAAAACCTATCTATAGTAGTATTTGATAATGAGTTGTATGGAGAAACAGGTTCCCAAAAAACACACACTGCCTATAGCACTAATTTATCAAAAATTGCAATTGGTTCCGGTATAATTAATTCATCAATTATTACAACTAAAGCAGATTTATTATTACTATGTTCAAAAATTCATCAAATTAAAAATTTGAGTTTTTCTGTAATTAAAATTAATCAAGAGCAAGAAGAAATAGTTTTACCTATTAGAGAAGGAGCCTATATTAAATCGCGCTTCAGGAAAGCCTTACTTGGTGAAAAAATATTATTAGAATAGCTAAAATATTTGTATATAATAAAAGAAATTATAAACTTAGGATGATTGAAGGAAAGAAGTATTGACTGAAAGCAATAGAATTTCTAGTATTAATAGTCTCAATGGTGATCAGTGGGAAGATATTAGATCCGGTGTTATAACTTTATGTAGTAATTTTCCTGGTGAATATTGGAGAAGCTTAGATAGTAAAAGAGAATATCCTGAAGAATTTGTTAAGGCATTAACAGATGCTGGTTACTTAGCTTGCTTAATACCGGAAGAGTATGGAGGATCAGGTTTACCTATTCAAGCAGCATGTATTATACTTGAAGAAATACAAAGATCAGGGGGGAATGGAGCTGCTTGCCACGCACAGATGTATATAATGGGTGCTCTACTTAGACATGGTTCTAAGGAACAAAAAGATAAGTATTTACCAAAAATTTCTTCTGGTGAATTACGTTTACAAGCATTTGGAGTAACCGAACCGGATGCAGGAACTGATACATTATCTATTAGGACTAAAGCAGAAAAAACAAAAACTGGTTATATTATCAATGGACAGAAAGTATGGACAAGCAGAGCTGAGTATTCGGATTTAATGTTACTTCTAGCAAGAACTTCCTCTAATAAAAACATAAAAAGAACTGAGGGCTTATCTTTATTTATTATAGATATGCAAAAAGCAAAAAATAATGGTCTCACTATTAAACCAATAAGAACTATGATTAATCATGCAACTACAGAAGTATTTTTTGATGATTTAGAAATACCTTTTGAAAGCCTAATAGGTTCAGAAGGTAAAGGTTTTAAGTATATATTAGACGGAATGAATGCTGAACGTATTTTAATAGCAGCTGAATGCGTTGGAGATGCAAAATTTTTCTTAGATAAAGCTACAGAATACGCATCTTCAAGAGAGGTATTTGGTAGACCTATTGGACAGAACCAAGGTATACAATTTCCAATTGCCAGAGCTTATGCTGAAATGGAAGCATCTGCATTAATGGTTGATAGAGCTGCACAATTATTTGACAATGGTATTTCTTGTGGTGCTGAGGCAAATATAGCAAAACTATTATCTTCAGAGGCTTCTTGGAAAGCTGCAGAATCTGCTATGCAGACATTTGGAGGTTATGGTTTTGCGGAAGATTATGATATAGAAAGAAAGTATAGAGAAACAAGGCTATATCAAACTGCTCCTATATCAACAAACTTAATTTTAGCATTTATAGCTCAAAATATTCTAGGGCTTACTAGATCTTACTAGGAGAAAATATTAAAAATGTTAGAAGGAATATTAGTAGTATCATTAGAGCAAGCGGTAGCTGCACCATTATGTTCTTTAAGGCTTGCAGAAGCTGGAGCAAGAGTAATAAAAATCGAGAGAACTGAGGGAGATTTTGCTAGACACTATGATAAAGATGTAAAAGGTAATAGTGCTTATTTTGTTTGGTTAAATAGAGGTAAAGAATCTTTAGTAATAGATATAAAAAATACTAAAGATTTAGCACTTCTAAAAAAAATAATTTCTTCTGCAGATATATATATTCAGAATTTAGCTCCTGGAGCTGCAGAAAGAGCAGGATTGGGCTCAAAATATATGAGAGCTTCAAATAAGAAATTAATTACTTGCGATATTTCTGGCTATGGTCAAACCGGTCCATATAGAGATATGAAAGCATATGATTTATTAGTACAAGCAGAAACAGGTTTATGCAGTGTTACAGGAACTGCAGAAGAAGAAGGAAGAGTAGGAGTTTCAGTATGTGATGTTGCATGTGGAATGAATGCACATTCTTCAATTTTACAAGCTTTATATAATAGAGAAAAAACAGGTGAAGGTAGTGCAATAGAAGTTTCATTATTTGACGGTATGGCAGATTGGATGAATGTTCCCTACCTTCAAACCGTATATGGAAGTAGGTCTGTTGAAAGAGTTGGTTTGTCTCATCCCTCTATTGCACCTTATGGTGCATATATGACTAAATGTGGAAAAAAAATTTTAATATCTATTCAGAATGAGAGAGAGTGGGTCCAGTTATGCTCTTCTGTATTAATGCTTAAGGATTTATCAAAGGATGAAAGATTTAATAAGCCCACTTATAGAGTAAAAAATAGAACTGCACTTGATCAAATAATTGCTGATGAATTTATTAAGTATAATAAAGATATATTATTAGAACGTTTGAGAAAAGAAAGGATTGCTTGTGGAGTATTAAATTCTATTAATGATTTAGAAAATCATCCTCAGCTAAGAAAAGTTAAATGTATTATTGGGAATGAAGAAGTAGAACTAATAGCACCTCCATCTATAGTTAAAGGTGAAAAAAATAGGATTAGTAAAATTCCTAGTATAGGAGAAAATTCTATCGATATATGGAAAGAGTTTAATGAAAAGTAGTTCAGATATAAAGTCTTGGATAGGTAAATCTATCCAAAATGAGGATTATATTAGTGATTTCCCAATAAGAGCAATGGCTTCTGTATTTGATTACGACGGTGAAGATATTGGTGAAGTTCCATATGGATGGCATTGGTTATATTTTTTAAATTTACCTTTACAAAAAAATTTAGGCCCCGATGGACATGAAAAAAGAATAGGTTTTATGCCTCCTATAGATTTGCCTATTAGAATGTATGCAGGAGGAGAAATAAATTATTTTAAACCGCTATTAATTGGCGAGAAATTAAAAAAAACTTCAAGTATTATTTCAATTGAAAATAAAAAAGGTTCAACAGGTAATCTAACTTTTTTAAAAATTAAGCATGAAATTACCAATAAAAAAGAAGTCTTAATAAATGAAATTCAAAACTTAGTATATAGAGAAGATAGAAAATCTCAAAAAGCTAAATCTACTATTAATATTAAAGCTCCAAATAATTTTCATTATGAAAAATCATGGCGCACTTCTCCAGAAATGCTTTTTAGGTATTCAGCATTAACTCATAATACTCATAAAATTCATTATGACTTTCCATATGCTAAGGATGTAGAAGGTTATCCACAAATAGTGGTACATGGGCCCTTAATGGCAACTTTCTTATTAGACTTGATAAAAAATATAATTACAAATAAACAAAAACTTATTAAGTTTACATTTAAGTTAAAAAGCCCCGTTTTTGTTGGAGGCACTATTTTTGCTCAAGCTATTAAAACTAAAAATGGATTAGATCTTTGGATTAAAGATCAAAATGGTTATCAATCTTTAACTGCAGAGGCAGAAATTATTGACTAACCTTGCATATTAAATATTGAGTTTATATTTTTATGAGTATTTATAACAACATTCTTTAAACTTAACGACATTTCTAATATAGTATTTACGTAGAAGTATGCAGTTTCAATTTTATCATTTAAAAATTTATCTTCTTGATTATTTTTTAGTAAATTATGTGCTTTAATTGCGCTTTTAGCCATAATCCAAGCACCAAATATATTTCCACACATATCCAAAAATGGAGTGGCACCAGATGCAGCATTTCTTTTACTATTTTTCCACATATTTAGAAGTTCATCAGAAGTATTTTCAAGTAAATCAATAGCAAAAATAACCTTTTTTCCAATTTCTACTAATTTTGCTTCTTTAGTTTCTAAGCATTCTTTTGCATCTTTTCTCATATCACATAAAAATCTTTTAAACACATTTCCATTATCTAGAGTAAGTTTTCTTCTTAATAAATCCAGAGCTTGAATCCCATTTGTACCTTCATATATAGGCAGTATTCTTGCATCTCTATAATGTTGAGCTGCTCCTGTTTCCTCAATAAAACCCATTCCTCCGTGAACTTGAACACCAGTAGATGCAATTAATACCCCTTGGTCTGTACACCATGCTTTAACTATAGGAGTTAATAGGTCTAAATTTTCTTGAGCCTTAATTTTATCTTCTGAAGATAAAGCATTTTTTGATAGATCTAACTCATTTGCAGTGAATAATGATAGAGCGCGCATAGCTTCTATTCTAGATTTCATATCCATTAGCATTCGTTGAACATCAGGGTGATCAATGATAGCTACGGTTCCATCTTTAGAGCCATCTATAGAATTACCCTGTTGACGTGACATAGAGAAATTAAATGCTTGTTGGAATGCCCGTTCAGCAATAGAAACACCTTGAATACCTACATTTAGCCTAGCATTATTCATCATTGTAAACATAGCTTTAAGACCTCCATGTTTTTCTCCAATTAATTCTGCGTTAGCTCCCTCATTATCTCCATAAGCTAATACACAGGTAGGACTTGCATTTGTTCCAAGTTTATGCTCAATAGATACAACTCTTACATCATTTTTTTCTAATGTTTTGCCTTCTTCATTTACTATATTTTTAGGAGATATAAATAAGGATATTCCTTTGCTGCCCTCAGGTGCATCAGGAAGTCTTGCAAGGACTAGATGAACTATATTCTCATTCATATCTTGGTCGCCATGAGTAATATATATCTTATTTCCATATAATTTATAATTATCATCATTAGGTACAGCTTTTGATTTTAGTAAAGCTAGGTCCGAACCTGCTTGAGGTTCTGTAAGATTCATAGTGCCTGACCATTCTCCACTTATCATTTTAGGTAAATATTTTTGTTTTTGTTCCTCTGTTCCATATGCTTCTATAACTTCAATTGCACCCTGAGTTAATAACATATTTAAAGAAAAACTCATATTAGCTGCATGCCAAATTTCGTTTAATCCGCCAACAATATTCCATGGCATTTCTTGTCCACCATATTTTTTAGACCCTGCAACTGAAGACCAACCTCCTTCAATATATTGCTTATAAGCATCTTTAAAACCTGGAGGCATTCTAACTAACCCATTTTCTAGGGTAATTCCTTTTTTGTCGCCAATAGAGTTTAAAGGGGCTAAAACGTTAGATGCGAATTTACCAGCTTCCTCAAATATTTGTTTCATCAAATCTGGATCAGAGTATTCATCATTTTCATTTTGGACTTCCGATTTAACATTTTTAAGTACAAATAAAATATCTTCAATTGGGGCATTATATTCTTGCATATTATCTTCTTTCTAATTTTATAGCACTTTGCCAGGGTTTAAAATATTCTTTGGGTCAAAAGTAGTTTTTATTGATTTCATTAGATTTATCTCAATTTCAGGATTATAAAACTTTAATTCTTCTCTTTTAAGTTTTCCTATTCCATGTTCAGCTGAAAAACTACCATCTAAGTCATTAACTATGTCAAAAACAATCTTATTTATACTTTCCCATTTATTAAGNAAATCTTCTTTNTTGCTTTTTTTTGGTTGGCTAATATTGAAATGTATATTGCCATCACCTATATGNCCAAATGCAACTACTCTAGACTCAGGCATGAATTTTACTACACTGTAGGTGGCATCATTAATAAATTTACTTACATTATTTATTGGTATTGAAATATCATGTTTTATAGAACCTCCTTCAGGTTTTTGTGCTTCGTTTAAACCGTCTCTAAGAAGCCATAAATCTTTTCTTTGTTGAGTGCTTTCAGCAATGACTCCATCCAGTACTATATTCTTATTCAGCGCTACTTCAAATAAATTTTCCATTTGTTTTCTCATATTATTTTCAGAAGAAGAAGAAAATTCTAATAGTACATACCACTTATATTTATTATTCATGGGCTCTTTAGCACCAGGAATATTTTTTAGTACCATTTCCATACCTACTCGACTTACTAGTTCATAAGCATTTAAAAGATCAGCACTAGCGCTGCGAGCTAGACCAAAAAGCTCTATTGCAGCTTCTGAATTTGGTACAGCAAATAATGCTGTTTCAATATTTTTTGGAGAAGGGAATAATTTAAGTACAGCAGAAGTTATTATGCCTAGTGTACCTTCGCTTCCAATAAATAATTGTTTAAGGTCATATCCACGGTTATCTTTTCTTAGACTTGTTAGATTATTCCATATTGAACCATCAGCTAAAACAACTTCTATACCTAAAACNAANTCTCTTGCCATTCCATANCTAAGAACATTTATTCCACCTGCATTTGTCGATAGGTTTCCTCCGATAGTACATGAGCCTTCTGATGCTAAACTTAACGGGAAAAGAAAATTTTTTTCACTAGCTTGATCTTGTATATTACTAAGTATACATCCAGCCTCAACTGTTACAGTAAAATTTTTTTCATTAAATTCTTTAATATTATTCATTCTTTCCAGAGATAACATTACTTCTTGACCGTTATTCGATGGAATAGTTCCTCCACATAATCCCGTTCTTCCTCCTTGTGGTACTATTTTTATATTATATTTATTACATAATTTTAGTATTTTACTTACTTCATTTGTATTATTAGGTTTTAATAATAAATCAGATTTGCCTTTATACAAACCTCTCTCTTCTACTAGGTGAGGTTCGATAGTACTTAAATCTTCGATCCAACCCTTTGGCCCTAAGTATTCTTTTAAAGGAAATAGCTTTTTTAATTCTGTATGCATATTTTTCTACTTACATATTTTACATGAAATATAAATCTTTATTAATTAAGATCAAGATTTATTAGCGGCTCCTCTATTTAGGCGATCATTTATTGCAATTCCAATTCCTTTATTTTGTATTTTCTTTACTGCAATTTTTTTAACATTCTTTTTGTCTAAATATCTTAGCATTGAAAATAAATTTTTAGCAGCTTCTTCTAAGTTTTTATTTTTACTTAAATTCATTTTAACAAAATTATTTAAATTCTTTGGGTCTTCACCAAAACCAAGCCATGCTTCCCCTTTTAATGGGTAATCTGCATTTAATCGTAACGATGCATTAGGAGAATAATGTTTTTTGAATAAACCAGGACTTTCTGGCTTTTTTTCATTTATATTAGATTCAACATAAGAAGTTTTAACTATTTTGTTTATAAGACTAATATTTAAACCTCCTGGTCTTAATACTGTCGGGATAGCTTTTGTAAAGTCTATAACTGTAGATTCAAGCCCAATTTCAGTATTACCACTATCTAAGATCATATCATTTTTTTGATCTAATTTGCTAGATAGATCATTTTTTACATGCTGAGCAGAAGTAGGACTTAAGTGTTGAGAGATATTAGCACTGGGAGCAATTAATGGAGCATCAACAGTTTTTAATAATTTTAGAGCAACAGGATGGTTTGGCATTCTTAAAGCAACAGTATTTAAACCTGCTCTAGCAATAGAGCTAATATTTGAGGAAGTATTATATGGAAGAACTATAGTTAGAGGGCCAGGCCAATATTTTTTTATAAGCTTCATAACATCTAAAGGTATATTTTCTACTATAGATAATAATTGTTCTATTTTATATATATGCACTATTAATGGATTATTATTTGGTCTACCTTTAACTTTATAAATTCTTTTTACAGCATTTTTATTAGATGCTAATGCTCCAAGTCCATAAACAGTTTCTGTAGGAAACGCTACAATTCCCTCATTATTAAGAAGAGTTGCAGCTAGTTTAATATTCTGATTATTTGCTTTATAAATTTTCATTAAGAAAGCATAGGCTTTAATTTTTCAAAAGCTTTATTAAGTAAATCAGGGCTTTTAGCATAGCAAATTCTTATCCATTTGTTACCACCTTTTCCAAAAGATGTTCCAGGAGCTAGTCCAACACCAGTTTTTTCTAAAGTATCAAAGCAAAATTTTTCTGAATCTGATATATCTTTTATTTTAAAATAAGCATAAAAAGCTGCTTGAGAATAAGGAAAAATAACTCTAGAAAAATTATTTAAATTATTTAAAGCTATGTCTCTTGAAATTTTTAAATCATGGATCATTTTTTCAATAAATTTTTCTCCTTCATTAATTGCTACTACTCCTGCATGTTGAGCAGGAGATGATGGAGAAGCAACATTAAACTCATTAAGTTTCTCAAATATATTAATTAGTCCCTTAGGAACAATCATCCAGCCTAATCTCCATCCTGTCATAGCCCAAGACTTCGAAAAACTATTTACAACTATTAATAAATCATCATCTTTTGATATATCTAAAAAAGAGGGAGCAACTTTTCTATCATAAATAATTCTTTCATAGACTTCATCTGATATTATCCAAGTTTTTTCTTTTCTACATAATTCTAAAATTTCTGACTGTTCTTGACTGTTCATCACCCATCCAGTGGGGTTATTTGGGGTATTAATATAAATAGCTTTAGCATCTTTTATATATTTTTTAATTTCTTTAAGGTTTAATTTCCATATATTTTCTTTTTTTGAGTGTAACAATGGAATTTCAATAACATTCCCGCCCATAATCTCTATGCAGCGCATAAAATTTGGCCAAACAGGAGTTATACAAATTATTTTATCTTTAGGATTAACAAGTGCTTCAGCAGCTATCATTAATGCATTCATTCCAGCTGAGGTAACCATTATTCTCGATGAATTTATTTTTTTTTTATGCAGGGATGAGCTATATTTAGATATTGTTTCAACTAGTTCCGATATTCCTTGATTTGCACTATAAAAAGTATGTCCATCATCTAAAGCAGTTTTCATAGCTTTTGATATAAATGCTGGTGTTGCAATATCAGTTTCTCCAAAATATAGAGGAATAATATTCTTTTTTCCAATGACTGAGTTAGCAACATTTCTAATAGGAGAAGATTTTAAAGATTTTATTACTTTTCTTATNTTAAAATCANTATTATCACTCAAGTTATAGCGCCCATTTGCCATGGAACAAATTCAAGNTCACCTAANCCATTAATTTCAGATTTNGATTGTTTTCCAGATGCTACATCAAGAATAAGTTGGAATATTTCTTGACCCATTTCTTCAATTGTTGATTCACCAAGTAATATTTTTCCACAATTTACATCCATGTCTTCAGTCATTCTATTATATAAGTCATCATTAGTAGCTAGTTTTATGGAAGGAGCAGGTTTACATCCGAACACAGAACCTCTTCCAGTAGTGAAGCATATCATATTTGCTCCACCTGCAATTAAACCTGTTACACTTGTTACATCGTAGCCTGGAGTATTCATAAAAGTAAACCCTTTTGCTTTTATGTTCTCAGCAAATTGGTANACATCAACTAAATTTGTTGTTCCTCCTTTTGCTACTGCGCCGAGAGACTTTTCTAATATAGTAGTTAATCCTCCAGCCTTATTTCCAGGCGAAGGATCTTGATGAAGCTGATGTTTATTTTCTTCAAATTTGATCAAATAATCCTCTTGCCACCACTTTATAAAGTTAACTATTTTTTGTCCTACTTCTTCATTTATTGCCCTTCGAGTTAGTAAGTGTTCTGCACCAAATATTTCAGGTGTTTCTGCCAGAGTTCCAGTTCCCCCATTTTTTACTAATAGATCAACAGCTGCTCCTAATGCTGGATTTGCAGTCATACCAGAATAGGCATCTGATCCTCCACATTCTAATCCTAAAATTAATTCGGAAGCTGGACTTTTTTTTCTTTGATTTTTATTAAGAATTGGAAGCATCTGTTTAATCATCTCTACTCCTTCTTGAATAGTTTTTCTTGTGCCACCAACATCCTGAATAGTCATCATTTTAAAAGTATCTGAATTAGCCCAATTCATTGATTGTGCCATTCCACTCACTTGATTGACTTCACATCCTAGCCCGATCACTATAAGCCCACCAAAATTTGGATGCCTTGAATACCCAGCAATAGTTGCTTGAAGTAGTTCCCATCCTAAACCCTTACTATTTATTCCACACCCAGTCCCATGAGTGATAGAGACTATACCATCAACATTTTCAAAATCTGATAAAGCTTCTTCATTAAATGCTTCTGCTATTTTTTTGCAAACTGTAGCTGAACAATTAACAGAAGAAATAATTCCAATAAAATTCCTAGTTCCTACTTTTCCATTAGGCCTATGGTAACCCATAAAAGTAGCTCTTTCGCTTTCAGGTAATATTTCATCATTTTTACATCCCTGAGAAAACTCATAGTCTTTTTTCTTATCTGACATGCCTGTATTATGAACATGAACATGATCTCCAATTTTTATATCTTCTTTAGCTACCCCAATAATAGTGTCATATTTGATAATCTCGTTGCCTTTAGAAATATCTTTCGTTGCTACTTTATGACCTACAGGAATGTGTTGATTTGTATTTAATTTTTCTTTTTCAATATTAGTATTAATATCAATGTCAGATTTAGCAGTTACCACATTATCATTTTTATGAATACGAATTGCTATAGGTTCCATGTGTTATATTCTCCCAATAATATATTGATAAATTAATATATATTATATTTTTATAGATTTAAATAGATTTTATGTTTACTTTTTGTTGCGTATTATAGAATATTCATATTTATTATTGCTTAATTGTTTTTTTAAAAAGGGGAATAGAATGAAATTAGTAAGGTATGGCGTTAAAGGTAAAGAAAAACCTGGTATTATTGATTCAGATGGAAATATTAGAGATCTATCAAAAAAGGTTTCTGATATAGATGGAAAAATATTGTCATCTGCAAAACTTAAGCAATTGGCTAAAACTAATCTTAATAGACTTCCATTAGTTAAAGGTAAAAAAAGATTAGGAGTTCCTTTCTCTGGAATAGGTAAAATTGTATGCATTGGATTAAATTATGTTGATCATGCTAAAGAAACTGGAAGTCCAATTCCAAGTGAACCTATAATGTTTATGAAACCTACTAGTTCATTAAGTGGACCTAATGACGATGTTATGTTGCCTAAAGGATTAGTCTTAGGAAAAAAGTCTTCAAAAGTTGTGGATAGTAAATGTGGAGATTGGGAAGTAGAATTAGGCATAGTTATTGGTGAAACTGCTCGTTCGGTAAGCGTTTCTCGTGCATTAAGTTATGTTGCTGGTTATACTTTAGTTAATGATGTTTCTGAAAGAGAATATCAAATGAAAGCTGCAGGCGGCCAATGGATTAGAGGAAAAGGTTTTGATACATCTTGTCCAGTTGGACCTTGGCTGGTAACAAGAGATGAAGTAAGAAAAGTTCAAGATCTTGATTTGTGGTTGAACCTTAATGGAAAAAGTATGCAAACAGGTAATACATCCACTATGATATTTGATGTAAAAACAATTGTTTCTTATGTAAGTCATTACATGACTCTTGAGCCAGGAGATTTAATTGCTACTGGTACTCCTCCAGGAGTAGGTGCAGGAATGAAACCTCAAAAATTTTTAAAGCATGGAGATGAAATGCATTTGGGAATTGAAAAACTGGGTGAGCAATGTCAAAAAGTTGTTAAATGGAAGTAACGACTAAACCTAAAATTTTTATTCATTCTTGGTTATCTGATGATCTTTTATTTAGATTAAAAAAAAATTTTAATATAGATCATCATGATACTGCAAAGAGTATTTTATCAGGTAAAGAACTTTTAGATAGAGTAATTGATGTTGATGGAATATTAGTTCAGTCCTCTCTAATAGATAAGTCCTTAATACAATCATGTTCCAATTTAAAAATTGTAAGTAATGTAGGGGTAGGATTTGATAATATAGATGCAAAATTTTGTACAAAACTGGGAGTTCAAGTTACTAATACACCAGGAATTTTAAATGATGCTGTCGCTGATATGTCAATGGCATTATTACTAGCTATAGCGAGAAGAGTTCCTGAAGGAGATCAGCTTGTAAGATCTGGAGGGTTTAAAGCTAATTTTTATCATCTTTTATGGGGCGCAGATTTAAAAGGCGAAAATTTGGGTATTATAGGTATGGGTAGTATTGGAAAAGATGTCGCAAAGAGAGCATTACCATTTGGTTTAAATATTAAATATCATAATAGAAATAGGCTAAGTAAGGAGATTGAGGAATCTCTTAACGCTGAATGGCTGTCACTATTAGATTTACTAAAATCTTGCAGATTTATAATTATACTTTGTCCACTAACAAATGAGACAAAGCACTTAATTACTATTAGAGAATTTAATAATATGAAAAAAGATAGTTTTCTTATAAATATAGCTCGCGGTCCTATCGTTAAAGAGAGTGATTTAATAATTGCCTTAGAAGATAAACTTATTTCAGGCTGTGCTTTGGATGTATATGAATTTGAACCTAATTATGATATTAAATTAGCAAAGATGGATAATGTAGTTTTAGCTCCTCATGCAGGAAGCGCAAGTGTTAAGGCTAGGAAAGGTATGGTAGAGTTAGCAGCTAAAAATATTGAAATGTTTTTTCTTGAGAAAGATGTACTTAATCCGGTAAACAGTATTAATTAAGAGGTAAACTATGGCATATACAATTGATTTAAAAGGAAAAATAGCACTTGTAACAGGTGGGGCATCGGGGATAGGTTATGCAATTGCCGAGGGCTTCCAGGAAGCTGGAGCAGAAGTAATTGTAACAGCCCAATCGGATGAAAGTTTGGAAAAGTGTGTTGAAAAAACAAAATTTGGAACCTTACGTAAGTTAAAACTAGATGTTACTAATGATATATCGATTGAAAAAATTTTTGATGAAATAAATGAATTACATATTTTAGTTAATAATGCGGGAAGAATTAAGAGAGGCTTAGAGTATAGAATTGAGCATTTTGCAGATGTAATAAATACTAATTTAATGGGTGTAATGCGAATGAGTCATGAAGCATTACCTAAATTAGCCTTAACTCATGGAAACATAATTAATATTGCCTCAATGTTTTCATTTTTTGGTTCTCCAATGTCACCAGGTTATACTGCTTCAAAGACTGGTTTAGTAGGTTTAACAAAAAGTTTAGCAAATGGTTGGAGTGAGCACCATGTTAGAGTAAATGCAATAGCTCCAGGATATATTGAAACAAAACTTACTAAAGTCTTAAGAGAAGAAGATGAACAAAGAGAAAAAATTACAGAACGAACAGCATTAAAAAAATGGGGTGTACCTGAGGATATAGCTGGGGCAGCTGTATATTTAGCCAGTGATAGGGCTAGTTATACTACGGGAACGACTATTACTGTTGATGGTGGTTATAGTATTACTTAATTTCGTAGCCATTTGATTTTTTAGCAAAGCCGTCAAAAAGATTTAACATTCTTTGTCTCCATGACCATAGAACATCATTTTTATCTAGAAGTTGTTTTGGACTTGTGTTTCGTGCCCACATAAAAAATCCAAATAATAAATAATCACAATACATAGGTTTGTTACCAGAAAAAAAATCATTATCTTTTAATATTTTTCTAAAAGGATTTAATTCTTTTTGTAAAATTGGAATATACTTTTCACTCTCTAGTTCTATTTCTTCTATTTTTTTATTTAACATTTTCTCTCTAGTCTCTCTAAAGAAATCTTTATCATCTGGCTGTAAAACTTTATAAACGTCAGACACTATAATACGAGCTAAAATACCCAAAATTTTTGGATCAAGTATATGATTAATAATACTTGTAAGTTCCATGTTTTCTTTTCCACCAAAA
>NHFK01000016.1 GCA_002171375.1 Alphaproteobacteria bacterium TMED109 | reverse complement strand
TCCCTAGCGGAATTGTATAATCAATATCTGGTACCTCAAAGACCTCATTATATAATAATTCATTTTCTAAAAATATTACTGGATTAGGGTCTCTTATCGAGGACTTCATTAAACCTTTTGCATCTGTACTATCATATGGAGAAACAACCTTAAGTCCTGGTATATTGATAAATAATGAACTTAAATCATGACTATGCTGCGCACCAACTTGAAGAGCAGAACCATTAGGCCCTCTAAAAACGATAGGTATTTTTACTAAACCGCCAGACATATAATGCGTTTTTGCTGCAGAATTTATTATCTGGTCAATCGCTTGAAAAGCAAAATTCCATGTCATAAATTCTACTATAGGCTTTAAGCCTGCAATTGATGCTCCTACAGCTAAACCAGTAAAACCTGCTTCAGTAATAGGCGTATCTATAATCCTCTTGTCTCCAAATTCAGCTATTAATCCTTGGCTTACTTTATAAGCTCCTTCATATTCTCCAACTTCCTCTCCAATTAAAAACACATCAGGATCATTTCTCATTTCTTCAGCCATAGCATCTCTNATAGCATTTCTTACTGGTTCTTTACTCAATTATCTTCTCCATTAAACAAAACATCTTTATAAAGATTATCCTCTTTACTAAGTGCTGCATTTTTTGCTTTATCAGCTAAATCATTAATTTCAGCTCTTATTTTATTATCTATATTTTCAATTTTTTCATTATCGAAAATATTATTATCTAGCAGTTCTTTTTTGATAAATTCTATAGGGTCCTGCTCTTCTCTCATTTTTTGAACTTCTTCCCTAGTTCTATATTTAGCAGGATCTGACATTGAGTGCCCCCTATATCTATATGTTTTCATTTCAAGTATTATAGGACCATTTCCGTCTCTTACCCATTTAACTGCTTTTAGCGCTCCAAGATATACAGATATTGGATTCATTCCATTTATTGCATAGCCAGGTATACCAAAAGATTCCCCATGTTTACTTAAATCTGTGCCAGCACTAGCTCTCTTTATTGATGTCCCCATACCATATTGATTATTTTCAATACAAAAAATTATTGGAAGATTCCATAGAGATGCCATATTGTAAGACTCATAGACCTGTCCTTGATTAGCAGCACCATCACCAAAATATGTTACAGACAAAGAAGATTTGTTTTTATACTTAGATGCAAAAGCTAACCCAGTGCCAATAGGCACTTGAGCGCCAACAATCCCATGTCCTCCCCAAAAATTGTTTTCAGGGGCAAACATATGCATAGAGCCACCTTTACCTTTAGAAATTCCTTCATCTTTTCCCAATAGCTCACATAGTATTTTATAAGGAGAAGCTCCTCTTGATAATAAATGGGCATGACACCTATATCCAGTAATAACATTATCATCTTTTTCAATAGCGGCTTCAATTCCAACTGAAACTGCCTCTTGACCTATATATAAATGACAAAAACCTCCAATTAAGCCTAAACCATATAATTGACCAACTTTTTCCTCAAATCTGCGCAAAAAAAGCATATTTTTGTAAAAACTTTTGATATTTTCATTCGTTATTTTATCTCTTTTATAATCTTTATAACTACTAAGTAAAACATTACTCTCTGAAAGACTGCTATTAAAATTATATATATTCATTCCAGGAGGAAAAAACAGTTCTGGAATATCATTACCTGATTTTATTAAAAGTTTAATTATAGCTGGCTTCCACTTATCAGGAATACCTTGCTGCTTCCATGAATATACTGTTTTTTCATTTAATGTTATATTAGTATAATTAGATAAGCTCTTTGCTAAAAGTCTTCCTCCGCCAAGCAGATCAATAAGGTAAGAAAAGTCATTATCCTGTTTCATAAAGAATAAATTAGTTANTTTATAGAATTAGTCAAATAATTTTATTTAATAGAGAACACTACTTCTTCTTGAGAGGAATAACCTAACTTTAAACGTGTTAATTCATCTAATAACTCTAAATTATCATGAACATTATTTATTTTATGAATTAATAATTCTTTATATTCCAGTTCTTTTTCTTTTTTTGCTAGAATTATTAAATTTTTTTGTGTTAATTCTTTTTTATCTTGGAGTGGAGTTAAAGAGATATTTCCATTTAAAAAATGAAATATAAAATAAGCTCCTATAAAAAATATACATGTCCTAAAAAAAATATTTCTTATTAAACCTATATTTCGTTTAGAGTAAAATAAATTTATCATAATTATAATGAATCACTTAAGTTAATTTAAGTCAAGTTAACTATAAAAAATCTTATCCTGATTAAATAAAGCATTAGCACCTAATTTTTCTTCTATTCTTAATAATTGATTATACTTACTTAACCTATCTGATCTAGATAAAGACCCTGTTTTAATTTGACCAGCATTTGTTGCTACAGCTAAATCTGCTATAAAATGATCTTCTGTTTCTCCAGATCTATGAGATATCATCGAGGTATAAGAAGCTTCCTTAGCCATATTAATAGCATTTATAGTCTCTGTAAGAGTACCTATTTGGTTAAATTTAATTAAGATAGAATTTGCTATTTTTTCATTAATTCCTCTATTCAACCTATCTGTATTTGTGACGAACAAATCATCTCCAACTAATTGTATATTATTGCCCATTTGTTCAGTCATAATTTTCCATCCATCCCAATCATCTTCTGCTAAACCGTCTTCTATGGAAATTATTGGGTATTCGTTTGCTAATGATGTTAAAAAGTCAACTAAACCCTGACTATTTAATTTTTTATTTTCACCCTTTAAATTATAAATATTATTATCAAAAAACTCAGTTGATGCTACGTCCAAAGCAATGGAGACATTTTTACCAGGTAAATATCCTGCTTTTTCAATAGCTAAAATTATGTAATCTAAAGCTTCTTTGTGACTAGAAAAATCTGGAGCAAACCCTCCTTCATCTCCAACGGCAATTGAAAATCCATTTTTTAATAAAATATTTTTTAAAGATTGAAAAACTTCTGAGCCACAGCGTAAAGCATCACTAAAACTATTAAATCCAAATGGTACAATCATAAGTTCTTGAAAATCTAAACTATTGTTAGCATGAGCTCCACCATTTATAATATTCATAAAAGGAATTGGTAATGTAGCTGATGATTTATTACCTATACTTAAGTATAAGGGAATATTTTTAGAACTAGCAGCAGCTCTAGCGCATGCTAAAGAAGCACCTAGAATACTATTACCACCTAAATTACTTTTATTTTTACTACCATCAAGCTCAATTAAAATATTATCAATAATATCTTGTTTTAAGCAACTCTGACCTTGTAACGCATTAGAAATTTTATTATTTATTAATTCTACAGCTTTTTTTACTCCTTTACCGCAATACCTGTGATCATTATCTCTTTTTTCTATTACCTCATAAGCACCTGTAGACGCACCAGAAGGAACTGAAGCTCTTCCTCTAACATTATTGTCTAAAATTACATCAACTTCTAATGTTGGGTTTCCTCTACTATCAATTATTTCTCTTCCTATAACTTTTTTTATAATTGTCATTATATTAACCTTCTTAATTCAGATTCTTAGCAATTTTATCATGTCTTACAAGGACTTCTAAAAGATTTTTAAGTTCATTAATAGGCCACATATTAGGACCATCACTGGGAGCAATATCTGGATTCTCATGAGTTTCCATAAATATAGCAGCAATTCCAATAGCAGATGCCGCTTTCGCTAAAGTAGGAACAAATTCTCTTTGTCCGCTCGATTTGTCTCCCAAGCCTCCTGGCTGTTGAACAGAATGAGTTGCATCAAATACTACTGGGTGACCTAAATTTTTTAATATCGGTATAGACCTAAAATCTGATACTAAAGTATTATATCCAAAACTAACTCCTCTTTCGCATATCAACACCCCACCATCTCCATTTTGCTCTAATTTATCTACAACATTCTTCATGTCCCAAGGAGCTAAAAACTGTCCTTTTTTAACCATAATAGGAAGGTTTGATTTAGCTGCTTCTACTAATAAATCTGTTTGCCTACATAAAAAAGCAGGAATTTGTATTACATCTACAACCTTAGTAAGAATATCAATTTGTTCTTTTTCATGAACATCTGTTATAATTGGGCATCCAATCTTATCTTTTACTTGATTAAAAATTTCTAATGATTCATGAATACCTGGNCCCCTTGATGAATTCATAGAAGTTCTATTAGCCTTATCAAATGAAGATTTATAAATAAAATTTAAACCTAAAGAATTACATATATCNTTAATTTTATTAGCTGTTTTTAAAGCATGATCTAGATTTTCTATAACGCAAGGACCTGCAATTAAAGTAAAAGGTTTACTATTATTTATAATAAAATCTTTAACTTTGACATCTTTATCTTTGTTACTCATTGTTATTACTTACTTTTCTTTATTGCTGATACAAATGATTTAAATATGGGATGCGGCATAAATGGTCTAGATTTCAATTCTGGGTGAAATTGTACACCTATAAACCATGGATGATCTAATATTTCTATAATTTCAGGCAACTTTAAATCTGGTGATTTTCCTGAAAATATCATACCTTTTTCCTTTAATTTACCTTCAAAACTATTATTTACTTCATATCGATGTCTATGCCTTTCATTAATAATAGTCTTTTTATAAATTTTATAGGCTAGTGAANTCTTAGCTAATTTACATGGATAAGANCCNAGTCTCATTGTTCCACCNACATCTGAGGCTTTTGANCTTATCTNTTTCTTTCCATCTTTATACCATTCAGTNAATAATCCAATAACATTATTTTCAGTATNTATAAATTCCGANGAGTTNGCATTCTTAATTTTTAATACATTTAGAGAAAACTCTATAACAGCCAGTTGTAATCCAAGACAAATACCTAAAAAAGGAACTTTATTTAAACGGGCATATTTTATTGCATTTAGTTTTCCAGTTATGCCTCTCTCTCCAAAACCACCAGGAACAATAATTCCATTAATATTTTGTAGTTTAGAGTTGAGAGATTGACTATTTAAGTCTTCAGAATTTATCCATTCAATATTAATCCCGATCTTATTTCCTAATCCTCCGTGAATAAGAGCTTCATTTAATGATTTATATGCATCAGGTAGATCAGTATATTTTCCTACTATTCCAATATTAATATTTCTTTTTACATTGTTTGCAGCTTTGACAATTTGTTTCCATTTTAATAAATTTATTTTATTCGGTTTTATACTAAAATGTTTTAAAACTTGAATATCTAACTTCTCTTTATGGTAAACTAATGGAACATTATATATATTATTAATATCTAATGCTTGAATGACATCTTCAGANTTTACGTTACAAAATAAGGCAATTTTATCTACTTCATTAGCTTCTATTGATCTATCACACCTACACAGAAGAATATTTGGCTGTATACCAATTTCTCTCAACTCTTTAACAGAATGTTGTGTAGGTTTTGTTTTTTGTTCATTAGATGTAGATATGTATGGAACTAAAGTTAAATGAATATATATAGCTCTATTTTTACCTACNTCATTACCAAACTGTCTTATAGCTTCTAAAAAAGGAAGACTTTCTATATCACCAACCGTTCCACCTATTTCTACTAATACAAAATCACAATCTACAATATCTCTTGTAATAAAAGACTTTATTTCATCTGTAACATGAGGAATAACCTGGACTGTACTTCCTAAATAATCGCCTTCTCTTTCTTTATTAATTACATTTTGATAAATTCTACCTGTAGTTATGTTATCACTTTGCTTAGCTGGAACTCCAGTAAATCTTTCATAGTGACCTAAATCCAAATCCGTTTCTGCTCCATCATCAGTTACAAAAACTTCTCCATGCTGATATGGACTCATAGTTCCTGGATCTATATTTATATATGGATCTAATTTTCTAATTCTTACTGAGTATCCTCTAGCTTGAAGTAAAGCACCAATCGCTGAAGCTGATATACCCTTCCCTAAAGAAGAAACAACTCCTCCAGTTATAAATATATATCTAGGCTTTGCCATAAAACACCTTTAACAATGTTTTTGATAAATATTGNTTCATATATTATTCAGCTTTTGGTGGTATAGGGTTTTCTAAATCTTCATCAATCTTTATTAACGGACTGTTGATCTCACTATCCACAGAGCTGTCTAAAATTATTGAATTATTCTCTTTAGATCTACTCTCCATAACAGCAAGAATTAAACTAGTAACCATAAAAAGTGCTGCAAAAATAGCTGTTATTCTGGTTAAGAAATTTGCAGAGCCTTGACTACCCATAATTCCACTTAGAGACATTCCTCCTCCTAGCCCTCCTAAAGCTCCACCATCACTTCTTTGTAGTAAAATAAAAACAATTAAACCTAATGCTAAAAGTACNTGAATTGCCAAAACTATATCTGCCATTTTTATTCCTATTCTGTATTTATAAAGTTAACTCGCCATTAAACATATTTTAGAAAACTCTTCTGCTTTTAAAGATACTCCNCCAATTAATAATCCACCAAGATTTTTACAGGAAAAAAGTTCTTTTGTATTATCTTTATTAACAGAGCCTCCGTATAAAATTTTTGTATTATTACTTATACCATTATTTAATAACCATTGTCTTATCATATTAAGCATTTCATTGATAGAGTCTATAGTTGGAATTTTTCCTGAACCAATAGCCCAAATAGGTTCATAGGCTATGATAAATTCGTTATTATTTTTATTTATTGGAATAGACTCTTTTAATTGAGATTCAATAAATTGCAACGCATTACCAGCCTCTCTATCTTTTAATGACTCTCCTACACAAATAATAGGTATCATTTNATTATCAATAACGTTTTTGGCTTTCAAAAATATNTCCTGATTTGACTCATGGTTACCATTTCTTCTTTCTGAATGACCTACTATGACATATTTACATCCAATATCTAATAACATTGTGGCTGACACTTCNCCTGTATATGCCCCTGATATATTCTTACTACAGTCCTGTGCACCAATACTAATATTACTATTTTTATTCATTTTTTTTATAGTATCTATATAAATTATAGGTGGAAATAANGCTACTTCAGATAATACTTTATTCTTATTTAATATATCAAAAATTGATGAAGATAATTGAATAGCCTCCTTTAAATTGCAATTTAACTTCCAATTACCAGCTATTAACACAACTTAACTCCTTAAAATGATATGTAAAAAAAAGTTTAAACTTATAAATAAATATACTACAAAAAGAATAAATATATTAATATATATTTTATTTATAATAAAAAATATTATTAATAAACAATTTTAACGAAATTTAGTAATGGAAAATTTATGCTCGAAACTATAAAAAATAAAATTAATTCAATTTTTTCAAAAATATTTTTATTAATATTGGCAGCAAGTTTTGCCTTATGGGGTGTGGGTGATATATTTTCTTCAAATAATAATTCTTCTGTAGCAACAGTAGGAAAATTAGATGTAACAGCCGATGATTTTGTTAAAACCTATCAAAGAATTATTTCAGATTTAAATAATAATACAAATGGTCAAATAACAGAAGAAATAGCTAAATCTTTAGGAGTGCCAAGACAAACTCTAGGACAACTTATTAATGAGAAACTAATTGATATTGAAGTAAATAAAGCAAATATAAATCTTCCGGACAATTACCTTAGAAAAATTATTTACTCTTCAGATGTATTTAAAGNTCAATTTGGAGCATTTAGTAAACAGCAGTTTGATTATGTAATAAGACAATTAGGAATGGATGAAACAACTTACTTTAATGAAATTAGAAAAGCTGTTTTAAGAGAACAAATTCAATCNCCATTCACCTCTCAGAAAGATTTATCAAAAATACTTAATAATACATATTATGATATTAGGTATGAAAAAAGAAACTTAAAAGTAGTAAACTTTAACGCTTCTTCTTATAAGGTAGACAGTATACCTTCAGAAAATGATATTAAAGAAAAGTTAAATAAAGACTCAGGATTGTACCAAAAACCAGAGTTTAGAAGTTTTTCATTCATTTCTATTAAACCTGATGATCTAATAGAAGATATAAAAATTACTAATGAAGAACTAAAAAAAGAATATGATAATTATCCTGAAAAATATAATACACCTGAAAAAAGAGAAGTCTTACTAGCCAACTTTAACGATAAAGAAGAAGCACAATCCATTGCAAATAAAATTAAAGACCTAGATACAGATGCAAGTATTTCCAAAATATTTATAGAAATAATAAAAGAAAACACTGAATTAGATCCTAATTTAGTGAATTTAGGTTTAATTGAATATAATGACTTTCCTTCTGAAGTATCTGATAGTATTTTCAAAACGGAAGCTAATATATTAATTGGCCCTGAAAAAACTGCCTTTGGTTGGAGACTATTTTTAGTCACTAATATTAAACCCGCTATAAATAAAACATTCCAAGATGTAAAAACAGATATTGAAAAAGAGCTAAAAGTAAGTGTAGCAATAGAAAAAATGTACGATTTAGGGAATATTTTTTATGATGAAATAGCTGCAGGCAATCAAATTGAACAAGCAGCATTATCTATTGGTGCTAAAGTTGAAGAATTCAAATATATAGATGTTAATGGTATTGATCAAAATGGAAATGTTGTAAATAATATACCTCCATACCCTGAATTACTAGATACAGTTTTTTCATATAATAGTAATGAAACTTCAGAGTTAATTAATACTATAGGCAATACCATGTATGCAATCCAAGTTAATGATATACTTGATAAGAGGATTATGACACTTGAAGAAGCTCGAAATAAAGTTATAGAGGATATAAACCTAGAAAAAAGAATGGAGTTAGCATTAAATAATGCTACAAATTTTTCAAAAGAATTAAATAATAGTAATTTTGAAAAAATTGCAGAAAAATATAATTTAATTGTTTTAGAAGCTAATAATGTTTCTAGAGATGGAGCAGGTGCAGAAGGCATACTAGATAATGAATCTTTACGAGAAGCATTTAATATTAAAAAAGGAGAAACTTCTTCACCTAAAAAATATAAAAATGAAAACTATTTAATAATAAATGTAACAGAAATTTTGCCTGTAATAGATAGGAACANTGATCAATTAATTAGAATAAATTCAGAAATATCTCAATCTATTTCAAGAGATATTGAACTACTATTTATTAATAATTTAACAAATAATCAAAAAATAAAAATAAACGAGAATTTACTTAATAGTCTTTTTCAAAATNANAGTTAAATACTATGGAATATCAACCNAATTTTAAAACNTTTAAAAATAAAATTAAGAAAGAAAANGCNTATGTAATTTCTGCTTCACTTGTAGCTGATCTTGATACACCAGTCTCAGCTATGCTAAGAATAGGAGAAAATGAACCCTATTCATTTCTATTAGAATCAGTAGAAGGAGGAGAATCTAAAGGAAGATACTCAATATTAGGTTTAAAACCAGATCTAATTTGGAGGTGCTATGGNNATAAAGCAGAAATTAATTATAATCCATCAAAATCACTAAGCGAATTTTCGTTAGATAGTAAGTCCACTTTAAAATCAATTAGATCTTTATTAAAGAGCTCAAAAATAAACCTACCAGAATATCTTCCACCTATGGCATCTGGATTAGTAGGTTATCTGGGATTTGATACGATTAAATTATTAGAAAATATACCATCTAATAATCCAGCAACATTAAATTTACCAGATGGAATGTTCATTAGACCTAAAATAATGATTATATTTGACGCTGTAGAAGATACTATGACTATAATAACACCAATATATATAAAAAATGATAAAATAAATAGTTATGAAAAACTCTATAAAAAATCGTGTAATATTATAAATGATGTTGTTAATTTATTAAAACAACCTATTGAAAATAAAGATTTAAAAAACAGTNATATAAAAAAAGATATTAAAATAAAATCTAACTTTAAGAAATCTGANTATTTAAAAATAATTAAAAANGCAAAAGAATATATAAAAGCNGGAGATATTTTTCAGGTNGTTCCTTCACAAAGGTTTGAAATACCCTTCTCTTCTCCTCCCTTCAATCTATATAGATCTCTAAGAAGATTAAACCCTTCTCCATTCCTATACTATTTAAATTTTAACGATTTTTCTGTTATTGGTTCTAGTCCAGAGATATTAGTAAGAGTTAGAGATAATAAAGTTACTATTAGACCTATCGCTGGTACAAGACCAAGAGGTAAAGATTTAAATGAAGATAATATTCTGTCTAATGAATTATTAAATGATGAAAAGGAAATTGCAGANCATAGAATGCTTTTAGATCTGGCTAGAAATGATGTTGCTAAAGTAACTAAAACAGGAAGCTTAAATGTTACTGAAAAAATGATTATAGAAAAGTATAGTCATGTTATGCATATAGTNTCTAATGTAGAAGGAAAAAAACTAAGTAAAATAGACTATTTAGATGCCCTTCTATCAGGTTTTCCCGCGGGAACAGTTAGTGGAGCACCNAAAATTAGAGCTATGGAAATTATTGATGAGTTAGAAATAAATAAACGTGAAGTTTATGGAGGTTGTGTCGGATANTTTTCATCTAATGGTACTATGGATACATGTATTACNCTTCGGACGGCTATNATTAAAGATAATAAAATGTACGTCCAAGCTGGCGGGGGAATTGTTGCTGACTCAAATGGAATAGATGAGTATAATGAAACGGTTAACAAAGCTAAAGCCTTATTTGCGGCAGCAAATGATGCTTTAAGGTTTAAAAATAACTAAATTGATGAGATTCTGAGAGTATGTATATATTAATAGATAATTACGATAGCTTTACACATATAATTAAACATTANTTAANTAGTAATAAAGTTGATGTAGAAGTTTANAGAAACGATGAATTAAAAGCTATTGATGTAATAAATAAAANGCCGNCAGGTATTNTTATTTCTCCTGGCCCTAAAACTCCAGATGACGCCGGNATATCTATAGAACTTATTAAACNAGCATCAAAAAAAATACCCATATTAGGTATATGCTTAGGTCATCAATCTATAGCACAAGCATATGGTGGTAAAATAATAAGAGCAAAAAATATAATGCATGGAAAAATTAGTAATATTTNTCACAACAAAAAATCNTTATTTAAAAATATGCCACAAAATTTTAAGGCTACTAGATATCATTCCTTAATAGTTGAAAAAGAGTCATTACCAAAAAATATAGTTATTAGCTCAGAATCATCAGAAGGTTATATTATGAGTATTGAAATATCTAAGGCTAAAGCATATGGACTGCAATTTCATCCAGAAAGTTATGACACAGAGCTAGGTCAGAGAATAGTTAGTAATTTTATAAAAATATGTGAAAGATAATGAATCCATTTAATTTAATCATGCCACAAATTTTAAGCAACAAAGATTTGACCATTAAAGAATCTGAACAGGTTTTTCAATATATAATTTCAGGAAATGCAACTGAAATTGAAATGGCNGCTTTTTTAGCGACATTATCTATTAAAGGACCCTGCTCCAATGAACTTATTGGNGCAGTTAACGCATTAAAACCTCTAGTATTAAATCCTTTANCTTTAGATATAGATACTATTGATGTNGTAGGAACAGGAGGAGATGGNCTAAAAACTTATAATATATCTACAGCAGTAGCATTTATNGCAGCATCTNCTGATTTATATATTGCTAAGCATGGAAATACAGCCGTTTCATCAAAATCAGGCGCATCTGATGTACTTACTGAACTAGGTATAAACATAAATGTTGATAANGCTATTTTAAATAAATGCCTTAAAGAAGCAAATATTTGTTTTTTATTTGCACCNAATTTTAATAAAGCTTTTAAAAATGTAGCAAAAGTAAGAAAGGAACTAAGTTTTCGAACAATATTTAACTTATTAGGCCCTTTATTAAATCCAGTTCGTGCAACTAGGCAATTACTAGGAGTATTTTCAGATAAATATTTAAAAATTATTGCCGAAACATTGCATGCGCATGGAAGTAAAAAAGCTTGGGTAGTAAATGGTTCGGATGGAATGGATGAAATAACGCTAACTGGTAAAACTAAAATTGCAGAGTTATCTGAAAATAAAATAAAAGAATTTGAAATTGATCCATTGAAATATAATTTTAAACTATGTGATCAGAAGTCTTTACAAGGAGGAACTCCAATTGTAAATGCAAAAAAAATGGTCAACTTGTTCAATGGTGAAAAAAGTTCNTACAGAGATATAGTTTTATTAAATTCAGCTGCTACTTTCTGTATAGCTGACAAAGTTGAGAGTTTTGAAGAAGGACTAGAATTATCTAAATCTATTATTGATAGTGGTAAAGCAATAAAAACTTTAAATAAACTTAAAGAAGTTAGTAATAAATAAAATGTCGATACTTAAAGAAATTTGTGAAAATAAACGAATAGAAATAAAATCACTTAAAGAAAGATTCTCAGAAAATGATTTAATTGATATAGCTAATTTCCAAGAAAAACCAAGAGCCTTTAAAAATGCTCTAACTACTAAAGTTAGAAATAACCAATATGGTTTAATTGCAGAAGTAAAAAAAGCTAGCCCTTCTAGAGGTATTATTAAGGAGAATTTTAATCCAAAAGAAATTGCTACAAGTTATTATAAAGGTGGTGCAGCTTGTTTAAGTGTCTTAACTGAAATTAAATGGTTTGAGGGAAGTATTGATTACTTAATCGATATTAGAAAAAATGTAACTCTACCTATTCTTAGAAAAGATTTCATCATTGACCCTTGGCAAATTTATGAGAGCAGAAGTATAGGGGCTGATTGTATATTAATAATCTTAGCAGCAGTAAATGATAACTTAGCTAATGAACTTTCTGCACTATCTAAAGAACTAGGAATGGACGTATTAATTGAGGCACATACAGAAAAAGAAATTGAAAGAGCCATTAATTTAAAAGCTGATCTTATTGGAATAAATAATAGAAATTTAAAAACATTAGAAATTGATATATATAATACAATTAAGTTATCTAAATTAATTCCTAAAAATTATGATATTGTATGTGAAAGTGGTTTAAATACTAATAATGATTTAAAAACAATGGAGAAAAATGGAATAATGCGCTTCCTTGTAGGTGAATCATTAATGAAAAAAGATAACATTGAAGCAGCAACTAAAAAGCTTCTATCTAAAAATTGAGGTAATTATGAAAAACAAAAAAACATTTTCCCATTTTGATACTGAGGGTAAAGCAATAATGGTAGATATTTCTGAAAAAGAGAAAACAGAAAGATTGGCCTCTGCTTCCGCTTCTATTTCTATGAAAGCAGATACATTAAAAATGATAAAAGAAGGGTCTACAAAAAAAGGAGATGTTCTAGGAATATCGAGAATTGCAGGAATTATGGCAGCTAAAAAAACATCAGATTTAATTCCGTTGTGTCATCCTGTTTCTTTAGCTTCTGTCTCTATTAACTTCGAGATAGAAGATAATATAAATACTATTAAAATTATATGTGATTGTAAGTTAAATGGTAAAACTGGTTTAGAAATGGAAGCTTTAACTGCAGTATCAGTAGCAGCATTAACAATATATGACATGTGTAAAGCTGTTGATAGAGAAATGGTTATAAACAAAACCCAGCTATTATTTAAATCTGGTGGTAAATCTGGAACATTTAAACGTAATGATTAGTGTTGAAAATGCCATAAATATTATAACTAATGAAGCAACCCAATTAAAAGATGAAAAAATATCAATTGATAAATGCCTTGGAAGAATAACTTCTATAAATATTTATGCTAACATTAATAATCCACCAAAAAATGTGTCCTCTATGGATGGTTATGCTTTAAGTTTAGCAAGTTTAAAATCTCTAAATAGTTTACCAATAAAAATAATAGGAGAATCTGCAGCAGGAAAACCTTTTAATAAAACAGTTAAAAATAATGAATGCATAGAAATTTATACAGGTGCAGAAATACCTAAAGGTTTAGATATTATATTATTACAAGAAAGAGTAAAATTAAAAAATGGATATATAGTATCTACAGACCAAAATTATAAACAGTCACAATATATTAGAAAGAAAGGTTCTAACTTTAAAAAAGGTTCTCTTTTATTAAAAAAAAATAATATAGTTACTGCAAGAGCATTAGGATTAATTATTTCCTCTGATCATACTCATATTAAGGTATTTAAAAAACTAAAAATAGCAATTCTTGCTAGTGGCAATGAATTACGAAAAGCTGGAAGTATATATAAAAATGGAATTATTTCATCTAATACTTTATTACTTAAATCAGTTATAGAATCTTTTGGTGGAGAGACTTATGACCTAGGAATAGCAAGAGATAATTCATCCTCAATTATGCGTAAATTAGAAAAAATAACAAAATATAATATCTTAATTACTACTGGCGGTGCATCAGTAGGTAAGCATGATTTAATAAAAAAGGTTTTAGAAAATTTGGGAATGAAGACAATATTTTGGAAAGTAGCTATGAGACCAGGTAAACCTTTAATATTTGGTAAACTTAAAAAAACACTTATTCTAGGTTTTCCAGGTAACCCTGTTTCTACATATGTTAGTGCTTTAATATTCTTAAAACCGTTAATTAATAAATATAATAAAATTATAAATAATAACGAATATAAATTTGGAATTCTTAATAAACCACTAATAAAAAATGATGAAAGACAAGAATATCTTAGATCAGAAGTTTACCTAAAAGATAATAATTACTTTTTAAGTCCAGTTTCTGCTCAAGACAGTTCTATGACATCTTCTTTATCTAGGGCACAAGGTTTGATTATAAGAAAGCCTTTTGCTAAGGCTCTTAATAAGGGGAATAAAGTACTTTTTATCTTATTTTCAGATATGCATACGCTCATATAAATAATTCTTCTTGACAAATTTAATGATATTTATAATAAATGTTTATGTTTTGTTCTTTTTAAAGGAGAAATTATGCTTACTAAAAAACAAAAAGAATTATTAGATTATATAAAAAAAGTTAATAAAGAACATGGTATTTCTCCATCATATGAGGAAATGAAAAATAAGCTAAGTTTAAAATCTAAATCTGGTATTCACAGAATTATTTCAGCTTTAGAAGAGAGAGGTTTTATAAAAAAACTAGCAAATAAAGCAAGAGCTATTGAAATAGTAACAAGTGAAAAAAATTATACTTCAAAAAATGAAAATATAGCTAAAGTAGTAGAAATACCATTGTATGGCAAAATTGCCGCAGGAACTCCAATAGAAGCAATTTCAAATATATCAAGCTTTATATCAACTCCGGATAATATGATAAACAAAGGAGAACATTATGCATTAGAAATATCTGGTGAATCAATGACAGGTTCTGGCATTAATGACAAAGACATAGCAATTATTAAACGCTCTTCTTCCGCTATTAATGGTCAAATAGTAGTTGCATTAGTAGATAAAACTGAAGCAACTTTAAAAAAATTGAAAAAAACATCTTCAAACATTGTACTTCTCCCTTCAAATGATTTATATCAGGCACAATCATACGAACCTTCAAGAGTTCAAATTCAAGGAATTTTAGTAGGTCTAATGAGGAAGTATTAATATTAATTAAAATTAACTCTAATCTATTAAATGGTTTTTTATGAAAGTTATAACTAGATTTGCACCTTCCCCCACAGGCTATCTTCATATAGGTGGAGTCAGAACAGCCCTATTCAATTGGTTGTTTGCTAAAGCTAATAATGGCTCATTTAAGCTTAGAATAGAGGATACTGATATTAAAAGATCAACTAATGATGCAAAAGAAGCAATTTTAAATGGACTTAAATGGTTAGATCTAAATTGGGATGAAGATGAAATATATCAGTCAGAAAGAATAAATAGACATAAAGAAATAGGCAACGAGCTATTAAAATCAGGTCATGCTTATAAATGCTATTGTTCACCAGAAGAATTAGCAGAAATGAGAGAAAGAGCTCGTAAAGAAAAAAGAGCACCTAGATATAATGGAATGTGGAGAAATAAAGATGAGAAGGAAGCTCCAGAAGGAATAGAACCAGTAATAAGAATTAAATGCCCGCAATCTGGACTAACTAATATAAATGATGTTGTTCAAGGAGATATATCAATAAAAAACAATGAGTTAGATGATTTTATTATACTTAGATCAGATGGCACACCAACATATATGCTTTCTGTAGTTGTAGATGATTACGATATGGGTGTTACTCATGTAATTAGAGGTGATGATCATTTTACAAATACATTTAGACAGAAACAGATTTATAGTGCTCTTAATTGGGATTTACCAATATATGCCCATATTCCATTAATCCATGGAATGGATGGGGGTAAACTATCTAAAAGGCACGGTGCCTTAGGAGTAGAAAGTTATGATGATATGGGATATTTGCAGGAAGCTATGCTTAATTATCTATTAAGATTAGGCTGGTCTTATGGAGATAAAGAAATAATTTCTCGGGAGGAAGCTATTAATTTATTTAATTTAGACTCAATAGGAAAATCATCTGCAAAATTTGATTTAGAAAGACTTACAAGTTTAAATGCCCATTATATAGAAAATAAAAATAATGAAGAATTAGCTTTGCTTATAAAAAATTTTTATAAAGATAAAAAAAATATAGAAATTTCAGTTGATGACTTATTATTAATAAAAAATGGAATGAATGGTCTAAAATCTCGTGCAAGAACTATTAATGAACTAGCTGAAATGTGTAGCTTTTATATTGAGAAAGCTCCTATTTCATTAGATAAGAAATCTAAAAAAGTTTTAAATAATGAAAATATATCATTACTTAGATTATACTATGAACAATTGTCTAGATTAGATATTTGGAAAAGAGAAGAAATTGAAGAAGATATAAAAATATATTGTAAAAATAATGATATTAACCTTGGAAAACTAGCGCAACCTTTAAGAGCGGCAGTTACAGGGAAATCAGTTTCACCTGGCTTATACGAATTGATAGAAGTTTTAGGAAAAGATGAAACACTTGCAAGAATAAAGAATATTAACAATTAAATATTTCATATATTGCATAGTTAAAATAGATAACTATAATACAATTTCTAATATTAATATTGATGCTTTTGGAAAAAAAAGATGACGGAAAATAAAAATAATATAGCTAAATTATCTTTACCAAATGGAAATTCCTATGAATTACCTATTCATTCAGGTACTATAGGACCAGATGTAATAGAAATAAAAAAATTATATTCTGACTCAGATCATTTCACTTACGATCCAGGATTTACTAGCACGGGCTCATGTAAATCGGATATAACATATATAGATGGTGATAAAGGTGTATTACTGCATAGAGGATATAGAATAGAGGATTTAGCTGATAATTGTGATTATTTAGAAGTCGCCTATTTATTATTAAACGGAGAACTTCCTAATAAACTTCAAAAATCAGCATTTGATAATAAAATTACTACTCATACAATGGTACATGAACAATTAGCTTTGTTTTTTAGAGGCTTTAGAAGAGATGCCCATGCAATGGCTGTAATGTGCGGAGTTGTAGGAGCATTAAGTGCATTTTACCATGATAGTACAGATATAACAGATCCTAGTCAAAGACTTGTAGCATCCCATAGATTAGTAGCAAAAGTGCCTACTATAGCTGCAATGGCATATAAATTTTCTCTAGGACAACCATTTATATACCCTAGAAATGACTTAACCTATTCTGAGAATTTTTTACATATGATGTTCTCAGTGCCGGCTGAAGAATATAAAATTGATCCAGTTTTAGCTAAAGCTATGGATAAAATTTTAATATTACATGCGGATCATGAGCAAAATGCTTCTACTTCTACTGTAAGACTTGCCGGGTCTTCCGGGGCAAACCCTTTTGCTTGTATCTCTGCGGGAATAGCATCACTCTGGGGGCCATCTCATGGCGGTGCAAATGAAGCTGTAATTCATATGCTTAATAATATTCAAAAGACAGGTAACGTACATGAATACGTAAAAAAAGCTAAAGATCCAAATGATCCATTTAGATTAATGGGTTTCGGTCATAGAGTTTACAAAAATTATGATCCACGTGCAACAGTAATGAAAAAAACAGCTGATGAAGTTTTAAAAGCTGTTGGCAAAGAAAATGAACCAATGTTTAAGCTAGCTAGAGAATTAGAAAAAATTGCTTTAGAAGATGAGTATTTTATATCAAAAAAGCTATACCCAAACGTAGATTTTTATTCAGGCGTAATATTACAAGCNATGGGTTTCCCTTCTAGTATATTTACAGTTCTATTTGCCGTAGCAAGAACNGTTGGATGGGTAGCTCAATGGAATGAAATGATTGAAGATCCAGAGCAAAGAATAGGAAGACCAAGACAACTTTATACCGGATCTAGCGAAAGAGATTTTATAAATATTCAAGATAGAACATAATAATTATTTTTGAATTAATTCAATACTATAATTATCAGGATCCTTAATAAAAGCAATAATGGTTTTTCCATGCTTCATAGGACCAGGCTTTCTAATTATTTCTACCCCTTCAGATTCAAGAGATAAACATAACTGATAAATATCCTTTACTCCTATAGCTATATGTCCCCAAGCATTACCTTTATCATAATCATCTTNCTGTTCCCAATTATGAGTAAGCTCTAAAACAGTATTATTTTCTTCAGATCCATANCCTANAAAAGCTAGTGTAAACTTNCCNCCTGGATAATCNGCTTTTCTTANTAAATTCATATTAAAAAATTTTGTATAAAAATTTATAGATTTATCNAAATCCATGACNCTCATCATAGTATGAAGTAATTTAAAATCAGTTGATGACATATTNAATCCTTTATAATTAANAATTAANTTATTATTTNAAATATCTTAATATTTCCGTTGCTGCTATATAATTTGGTTTACCATTCATATTTTTTAACATATTTACACTATCATTTAATTTTGTAATTTGCTTTTTTCTAATATNATTATTATCAATAAAATTCTTTGTTATTTTATAAATTTTATCCTCTTGTACATCTTTTTGAAATAATTCTGGAATAAAATTATCTTTTAAAATTATATTTAAAATTGTAGCTGTTTTAACTTTAGCTAAGTTTTTTACTATATACCATGTAATATAATTTAACTTATATAAAACTAACATAGGAGTTAATGCTCTTGCTAACTCTATAGTAACTGTACCAGAAGCACATAACACAAAATCAATATTAGAAAATATATTATATTTTTCTTTTTGATCGTCAGTTACATAATAGTCAAGGGCTGCATCACTAAAATGTTTAGATATATTATTTTTATAACTTTTAGTAGTAACAACATAAAATCTAACTTTGTCATAATTCTTATTAATTAAAGATGCNGNNTTTATNAGAACAGGTAATAATTTTTCAATTTCACTAGTTCTACTTCCTGGNAAAATTCCAATTTTTAANATAGATTTACTTTTTAAAGAACTCTCAAAATAATAATCATTAGANGNATATTTATTATCAAANGCTATNGGATGGCCAGTAAAAGTTGTNTTTAAACCNTGAACTGTAAAATACTCTTTTTCAAATGGNTATANTACCAACAAATGGTCTAAAATTTTAGAAATTTTTTTTGCTCTATAGCTTTTCCAGGCCCATACTGATGGTGCAACATAGTGTATCCTTTTTAAATTTAAATTTTTTATANTTTTTTGTAACCTGAAATTAAATCCTGGAGCATCAATAGTTATAACAATATCTGGCTTTATTTCTATAATTTTTCTTTTAGTTAACTTAAGTAATTTAATAATTTTTGGAATTTTTGTAATTACCTCAAAAATTCCCATTATAGCTAAATATTTTATATCAAAAATTGGTTTTAATCCTTGTGAAATCATTTTTTCACCACCAACTCCATATATTTCAATATTATTATTGGTTAACTTTTTTAGTTCATACAATAAGCCCTCTCCGAGATTATCTCCTGATAATTCTCCAGCTATAATAAAAATTTTTAATTTTTTATTTTTATATTCCTTCAATAAACAAGCCTTCATTATTTGCATAAGATATTACTTCATTAAAATTAATAATTAATATCTCTTTACTTTCAATAGCAACTCCATCCAAACCTGCATCTTTAATAGCTTTTAATGTNTTTATACCTATTACTGGCCTATCTATCCTTTTATCTTGTTGAGGTTTAATAATTTTAATTAAAACACCTCCCTTTTCTTCTTTTTTCAATAATGCTGCCCGAGAAATCATATTGTCAGTTCCTTCGGCTGCCTCTNCAGCTAAAACAAGACCATTTTCTATAACTAAAGACTGCCCAATATCATTTAAACCTAATATTTTTGCTATTTTAAAACCGTCTAAAATATCTTTTTTATTATCTTTATTAGGTTTATGTTTACCTAAAACACCATTTGGACATAATAAAGAAGGTATAATATTTTCTGGNGCTAAAATATTAAAACCTTCTTTCTCTAATGATTTAGTTAGATTAGATAATATACTATTGTCGCCGCCAATATTTGAGCCCATCTTTGCAAGAAACTTTGCNGTCCATAAATCAGGAATAATATTTTTTAATGATGGCCTATCAATACCTCCAACCATCAATATATCTTTAATTTCAAGGCCTTTAACAAATTTAATTGCTTTACCCATTTTTGANAATGATACNNTAAAGTCTACTTTATATTTGTTTGCTAATTCTTTTCCNTGACCCTCTATTATAATAAGACAATAATCTCTACCTTTTNTCTNACACTCNTCTAATAAATAAAAAGGTATATTTCCGTTGCCNGCTATTATTGCTAATTTAGNTGTTTTTATTTCCATTTTTTGGCTGGCAAATAGCGCGACTTGCACTTCCCTCTATAAATTTAATAATATCCATAACAGGNTCATTATTTTNAAACTCATCTGAAACATCTTTTATTCTCTCTTGTATTGTTCCTTCTGGGGCAAAAAGCAACCTATAGGCTTTTCTTAAATCATGAATTACTTCTCTATTAAAACCTCTTCTTTTTAAACCAATTATATTCAATCCTGATAAATATGCTCTATTACCGATTACTGACCCATAAGGAATTACATCACTCTCTAGAGCCGATAAACCTCCTACCATGGCATGTGAACCTATTCTTACAAATTGATGTACTCCACTTAACCCACCTAATATTGCAAAATCATCAACTTGAACATGTCCTGCTAAAGATGCATTATTTGCTAAGATTATATTATTACCCAATAAACAATCGTGGGCAACATGTGCACCAACCATTATTAAACAATTATTTCCAATTTTAGTTAAGTATCCTCCCCCTTCTGTACCTGGATTCATAGTTACATGTTCACGAATAACATTATTATTTCCAATAATAAGTTTAGAAACTTCACCTTTAAATTTTAAATCTTGCGGNGGNTTTCCTANGNCAGAGAATGGATATATNGTACAATCCGTTCCAATTTCAGTNTGACCATTAATTATAACATTAGATTTTAAAACAGTATTTTTTTTAATTTTAACGTTAGGCCCTATTATACAATATGGTCCAATAATTACAGAATTATCTATAACTGCATTACTATCTATAATCGATGTGCTATGTATATTTTCATTCATTTTATTCAGCCATAATCATAGCAGATATGACTGCCTCAGAAACAAGTTCATTTTCTACGTAACCCTTACACTGAAATTTCCATACTTTTCCTCTATTCTTGATTTTATCTACATNAAATTTTATTTGATCTCCAGGTATAACAGGTTTACGAAATTTACCACTATCAACAGACATAAAATAAACTAGGCTTCCTTCTGCACTTTTTCCAAGAGTCTCAATAACTAATACCGCACAGGTCTGAGCCATACTTTCTATCATAAGAACTCCGGGCATAACCATTTTAGATGGGAAATGACCTGTAAAAAAATTTTCGTTAGATGTAACATTTTTAATACCAACAGCAGATTGCCCTAAAATTAAATCTTCAACTTTATCAATTAAAAGCATTGGATACCTATGCGGTATCATATTTATAATTTTTTCTATATTTACTAGTTTTACTGTTTTTTTACTAATATCTTCATTCATATTCAATTACCTTTGCCTTTAATGATTTTTTTTAGTTTTAATGCTTGTCTATGATATTGTGTTAGTGGTATGGCTGGTGTTCCGCTTACTTTAGATCCGGCATCTAAACTTTTTGTTATACCAGCTTGCCCGCCTGCTTGGCTGCCTTTACCAACTGTTATATGCCCTCCTATACCAACTTGACCTCCAAACATGCAATAATCTTCAATTATAGCACTTCCAGCTATACCAACTTGTCCTGCAATTGCGCAGAATTTTCCTATATTAACATTATGGGCTACATGGACTAAATTATCAATATATGTACCTTCTCCAATACTTGTTGGACCATTACTTCCCCTATCTATACAACTATTAGANCCAATTTCAACATTGTTTCCTATTATCACATTTCCAACTTGAGGAATTTTAATATGCCCTTCAGAACTAGGAGCAAATCCAAAGCCACTTTGTCCAATTCTTACACCTGAGTAAATTAATACATTATTTCCAATTTCTGCACACTCAATCGTAACATTTTTGCCTATTGTTGAGTTAGCACCAATTTTAACGCCTTTTCCTATAAAAGACCCTGTTCCAATAGAGACATTATTTTCTATTATAACATCTTCCTCAATTACAACAAAATCATCAACTCTGATATTGGTTGATTTCAAATAATTGTCAGGCATACTTGATAGCTTACTTATTTTTGGTATAAATTTATCTTTGGGATAAAATTTTTGAGCAACTCTAGCATATGCAACATGAGCATTACTAACTTCTAGACATACCATATTTTTAGGAATACTATTTTTATCATACTCATTTACAATACACGCTGATGCAAATGAATTTTTAAGCTTTCCAATAGTATTCTTAAAAATTATAAATGTAATTTCACCTTCCATAGCATTATCAACATCAGACGCACCAGATATTGATAAATTTTCATTTTTTAAATTATAAATTTTTGCATTAATTAATTTCGCAATTTCAACTATAGAGAAAGGACCCGATACATTATGAAAATTTTCATTAACCATTCTATTACTATTCAATTATTATTATTTACTCTTTACTCATTATAGCATCCATATCTACTTCAGGTAAATTAATATTCAATAGCTCAATTACAGAACTAGAAATATTTATAGAATTTGCTGCTATAACTACTGTAGATGTATCTAAAGTAAGAGCCAATCCTTTCTCCTTACCTATTTCAGTAATAATCTTAATAGCCTCAAGTTGAATTACTTGAACNCTTTTAGACAACATTTCTTCAAGTAATTGATTTCGCTCTGCAACCATTTGTTGTAAAGACTCTACTCTCTTTCTAAAGCTACCTTCTAGTTCTGCAAATTCATCTGGAGGCATAATAGATCTTTGACTAGCTAAATCTTCTTGTATTGTCTTCAGTTCTTGCTCTTCATTTTTAAGTTCTGTACCAAATTCTTCTTTTTTATTCTCAATATATGCTCTAACTTTAACTGCCGCCAAAGATTGCCCAACTATNCTTTGCATATCAACAACTGCTATTGGAAATGTTTTATTAAGAGATAAATTATTATTATTTTCATCTAAATTTTCTTCTTGTGCTAAAGAAATATTTATACAAAACATTGTAATAAAAAGAACTCTCAAAATATTTGAGAATATACTTATTTTAAAAAAAATCATTTTCTTTTCCTATCATTATTAAATTAAAATTTTTGACCAATACCAAAAGATACTGATTCTGTTCTGTCATAATCTTCTTTAAGTATTGCTTGAGAAAATATAACACTTATTGGACCAAATGGTGAATTCCAAGATATTCCTACACCAGAAGATAGCCTTATTGATGCATCATCATTATAAGACACACTACTTTTATCTATTCCGGTTAATGACCCTGCGGTGGCAAACCAATTTCCTTTGACACCCAATTCAGGAGGCAGTCCTATTCCAAAACTTGCTTTTATAGAACCTGTATAAAATAAGTTACCACCTAATGAATCAGAATTATTTGAATCTCTAGGCCCAAGACCAGATTGATCAAATCCTCTAAAACTATTTCCTCCTAAAAAATATCTATCTGAAATTAATATATCTTGATCTAGCCCAATAATTACTCCAGCATCGTATCCTANATTTAAAATTATGGACTCCTCATTAAAAGATTTGTAATAATTTGCGTTATTATTAATTCTCAAAAACTCCTTATCACCTCCTAACCCTGCAAAAGAAGATGCTATGGCTAATGAATATCCTTCTGTTGGCATATTTCTATTGTCTGTAGTGTCAATATTTATAGAGGTACTTAATTCAGATAATACTGTTTCTCCTTTTTCAGATATAATAGATGCAGATGCACCTGATCTAGGAGTTAGCTCTCTTACTTCAAGNCTGTATCTAAGACTTTGTCTAATAAATTCATCTAAGGTAAAATTACCTGATAAATTAAANCCTTGTCTNNATAGCTCATAACTACTTTCTTTATAATCAATTTTATTATTATACAGATTAGTANTTGCANATAANTCTCTATTCAGAAAATAAGGCTCAGAAAAACTAAAAGTATAATCAGCTTCTCTCTCAGAAAATTTTGATACCAATGAAATTCTTTGACCTTTACCCATAAAGTTTCTTTCTGAAANNCCTATATTTAATAATCCTCCTACCTGACTAGAATAACCTCCTCCAAAGCTTAATTCTCCTGTAGAAGTTTCTTGTACATCAACAATAATATCAGTAGTGCCCTGTTTCGCTGTCGAATTTTCAGTTAAATCTACTTTAGCAAAAAANCCTAAATTAGTAATTAATGTTTTTGACCTAGCCAATAAACTTGAAACGTATGCATCACCTTCGGCTAATCTTATATTCCGTCTTATAACCTTATCTAATGTTCTTTCATTACCCCTTATAATTATTCTATCTACATATTTTTTATCTGCTTGATTTATTCTAAATAATACGGACAAATTATTAGTATTTTCTACTCTATCAACTTCTGGAAANGTCTCTGTAAATGGGAAACCTTGNTCAATTACTAATTTATTNATANTTTTAANTGTATTTTCTATCTTACCTGCACTATATACATCACCCTCTTCAATTTTTAACCCAATTTTNATTATATCAATATCAATTTCCGATATATTGCTTGAAACTTCTATATCTCCATATACATATTTTTTTCCTTCATCTATTGAANAAATAATATTAAAACCATCTTTTTCTCTGTCTAATTGAGCAACAGCTGGTTCAATTGATACATCTGCATATCCATTATCTTTATAAAATTTTCTTAATAAATTTTCATCAACCTGTATTTGCTGAGGATCATATTTATCATTAGAACTTAATATTGAATACCATCTAGTTTGCCGTGTAATAATAGTATCCCTAAGTCTTCTGTCTGAAAAATTTTTATTACCATTAAATGTTATAGAGTTTATTACAGTGTTTTCACCTTCATTTATTTCAAAAACTATATCAACTCTATTTTGGTCTAAACTAATAATATTAGGCTTTACTGTGGTTGATAGACTTCCTTCATTTCTATATAAAGATAAAATTCTTTGAACATCTTCTTGTATTTTAGTTCTTGTAAATAGGTTTCTTGATTTAAGGCTTACTTCTGAAGCTAAAACATCATTGTCTATTTCATTATTACCTTCAAATACAACTCTATTAATTATAGGATTTTCAACCACCTTAATAATAACAATAGAATTATCTCTCATAATGTTTACGTCAGAAAAAAAACCAGTAGAATATAAATTCTTAAGTGAGTTATTTAATTTATCTATATCAAAGTTTTCACCCTTTGATACCTTTAGATAAGAATATATTGTGTCTAATTCTACTCTTTGATTACCTTCAATTTTTATATCAGAAATTATATCATTTGAATTTTGTGCATAAACAAAGTTGATAGAAAAGATAAAAATAAAAAATAACAACGATAAAATTTTAAATCTGATAGTTAACTCCATTTAAATACTTTCTTATATTATTATAATTATTATATACTAGTTTAATTGTTTTATTAAATCATTATAGTTGACTAAAATCATTAGTGCAAAAATTATAAACATACCCATTCCATAATAATATTTTAAAAAAGACTCATTTATAATTTTTTTAGTAACACTTTGTATCCCATAAAGTAATAAGTGCCCTCCATCCAACAAAGGAATAGGAAAAAGATTTATTAAACCAAGATTGATTGATATTATTGCCATTATAAATAAATAAGATTCCATACCTCTATTTGCAGCTTTTGATGCAACTGAAGCTATCATTATTGGTCCACCAAGTTCAGAAGCACTCCTTTCTCCTATTACAATATCTGTAATTCCCTGAAAAGTTTTTATTGTATATGAGAACGTATCAGATAAAGATTTACTAAAGGCTTGTTTTAGAGTTAACTTTTTATATATAGTTTCATATTTTGCAGAAAAACCCATTCTTCCATTGATATACTTGTCTCCGTTTTCGTCTATTAATTCTACTGGATTAGGTATAGCTATAATATCATAGATATTACCATCTCTTATTATTTTAAAATTAATCTCTTTAGATGGATTAGAAATTACAATATCTCTTATATCTAAAAAATTATCTACTTGTTTTCCATTAATCATAATTACTTTATCATCAATTTCAAAACCAGCTTCAGAAGCTGCTGAATTTTCTAAAATATTGTCTATAATAGGGTAATATTTAATATCGGATGGGGAGCCTTTGACTAGAAAAAGAAATAGAAATATTAAAAAAGCAAATATAAAGTTAGCTAAAGGTCCTGCAAATACAATTGCAGCCTTCTGTTTTAATGACTTTATATGAAATGTTTCATTTATTTCCTTTTCTGATAAAGATTTAATCTTGTCATCTGGTAAATTACTAGATAAATTAGCATCACCATAAAATTTGACATAACCTCCTAGAGGAATAAAACAAACTTTCCACCTAGTTCCATATTTATCATTTATGCCAAATAATTCCCTTCCAAAACCTATTGAAAATACCTCTACCTTTACACCATTTAATCTAGCTATTAAATAATGTCCCATTTCATGAACAAATACTATTACTGTAAGCAGAATTAAAAACCATAAAATAATCATTAAAAATTTCCAATATTTATAATTTGACGCGTAATAGTTCTAGCTTCTTTATCAATCATAAATATGTCCTCTAAAGTATTAACTTTATTTATAACAATTTTAGCCATAGCTTCCTCTAGTATACTAGTAATAGAATTAAACTTTATATTTCTTTTTATAAAATATTCAACCGCTACCTCATTTATTGCATTAAGGCTTATTACAAAACAATGTCCTTCTTTAAGAGCATACCTGCTAATATCAATAGATTTAAATACTGATTTATCAACCTCTTCAAAATTCAAACTTTTAACTAATGCTAGGTTAAGCCTTTTAAAATTTAAATTAGCTTTATTTGGAAAGTTTAATGCATATGAAATAGGATATTTCATATCTGGCATACTTATACCAGCATTCATTGTTCCATCTTTATACTCTACGATTCCATGAATCATAGACTCAGGATGTATAATAATTTCAATCTTATCTTCATTTATTTCAAATAAATAGGATGCTTCTATTAATTCTAAACCCTTGTTCATTAAAGTTGCAGAATCTACACTAATTTTTTTACCCATGTCCCATATAGGATGATTTATAGCATCTTCTAAAGTTACATTTTCAAGTTTTTTTGAAGAAAATCCTCTAAATGGTCCTCCAGAGCCAGTTATAATTAATTTTGAAACATCATCCATATTTGTATTTATTAATATTTGATATAATGTATTATGCTCAGAATCAATAGGGATGATTTTACTATTACTATTTTTAGCCTTGTTTAATAAAATTGGGCCTGCACAAACTATAGATTCTTTATTAGCCAAAGCTATTATATTAGCACTTCCAATTGCATTAATTGTTGAATTTAAACCTGCAAAACCTGATATACCTGCAACTAATATATCGACATTCCTTTTTGAAGCATCAATAATCGCTTCAGTTCCACACGCTACAGAAATCTCATAATCTTTTAGAGCATTCTTTAGTTCTATNAATTTTTCANTATTATTTATAATAACTAANTTAGGTTTTAATAATTTTGCAGCNTTNATAAGNCCTTGAACATTATTATTNGAAACAAGAGTATCAACAATAAAATTTTGAGTNTTTNATTTTATAATCTCTAATGTTGATANACCAACTGACCCAGTAANACCAAAAACTGAAATAATTTTTTTACTAATACTAGACATATATAGTACANCCAATATACAANATAAGACTACTTATCATTAATCCATCTAATCTATCNAAAATTCCTCCATGGCCAGGTATTAAGTTTCCAGAATCTTTGATAGTATGTTTTCTTTTAATCCAACTTTCAAATAGATCCCCTAGTTGTGTAAAAATTGCTATTATGAACCCAAAATACATAGCACTTAAAATATTATATTCTTTAATGTAAAAACATATTAAACTAGTAATTATTCCTGCAAAGATTCCTAATACAAAACCAGACCAAGTTTTATTTGGGGATAAAGAGACCCAAAGTTTTTTACCTCCAAAATATTTACCACATAGATAAGAAAATATATCAGTTGACCATACTACAAGCAAAAACCATAAAATTATATCAAATCCATTCTCTAAATTTCGTATCTCAAAAAGAAATATAAATGGTAAACATAGGTAAATTGGGCCTAATATTACAAATAACTTATTTATTTTTGAAGTATTCTTTGAGATAACATTAAGTAAAAGGATAATTATAAAAAAAATAATACTAAATTGTATAGTTAATAAACTCAGTAAAAAAATAATAACATTGAATGAAGATTTAGTGCACTTTAACACTATTGAAGTTACATTTTCTGTAATAGTTACCCATTCATATGTCATTATAAAAACTAAGGCAGATAGAATTAATATTAAAAATTTTCCACCTATATATATACTAGATAAAGCAAATATTATTAAAATTATAGAAGACAAAATTCTATTGATTGTATTATTATTCATAATCCTAATATTCATTTATCTGGCCATACCTTCTGTCTCTATTTTCAAAGTTTTTTAACACTTCTATATAAATAGAAGTGTTAAAATCAGGCCAATTACAACTAACAAATTCATACTCAGAATAAGCTGATTGCCATAATAAAAAATTGCTTATTCTATATTCACCACTAGTTCTAATTATGAGATCTGGATTAGGAATACCTTTTGTCATTAGATTGTTTTCTATTTCTTCTAATGTTAACCTTTCAATTGCTTTATTCTTTCTTATAAAATCATTATAAATATTTATTATTGCACTTCTAATATCTTCTCTGCCGCCATAATCCAAAGCAATTATTAAATTTAATCCATCATTTTTATCAGAATTAATTTCTAACTCTTTTATTTTATCAATAATTCTTCTATTTAATCTATCTCTTCTTCCTATAACTCTTAACCTAATATTTTCCTTAAGAAACTTTTTTGCTTCTTTATTCAAGAATGTTTCAAGTAAATTCATTAAGTCATTTATTTCTAATTTAGGTCTATTCCAGTTTTCTGAAGAAAAAGCATATAAAGTTAAGAAGCTTACATTACAGTTAATTGTAGCTTCTACAATTTCCTTTAAACGTTCTACACCTGCTTTGTGGCCTGCCAGTCTTGGTAAACCTTTGTTTTTTGCCCACCTGCCATTTCCGTCCATAATAATAGCAACATGATCTGGATACAATTAATATACTCCTAATATAGAGATTTATACTTTCTTAATTTCTTCTTCTTTACTAAGAGATAAAGTTTCAATTGATTTAATTATTTCATTTGTTAAATTTTGGATNTCATCTGCTTTTTCTCTTTGCTCATCATCTGTATAATTATTATTTTGATGAAGTCTTTTGAGAAGGTTCATTGCGTCTTGTCTAACGTTTCTTACAGCTATTTTAGAATTTTCTGCATATTTTGAAGCAGTTTTAGCTAGTTCTTTTCTTCTTTCTTCATTTAGTTCTGGCATAATAATTCTAATAATTGAACCTTCAGTTTGAGGATTCAAATTTAAACCAGATTCATGTATACCTTTTTCTATTAAACTTACATTTCCTGCATCCCATACTTGAATTGAAACAAGTTTTGCTTCAGGTATAGAAACAGTAGCTAAATCTCTAAGTTTCATAACCTGTCCATAAGCGTTAACGTTTATTGTTTCAAACATATTTGCGCTAGCTCTTCCAGTTCTTAAACCAGAAAATTCAGTTTTTAGAACTTCTATAGAGTTATTCATTCTTCTTTTAATATCAGTTAAATCTATTTCTTCCATTTTATTTCCTTTAAAGTTAGCTAGATATTAATGTTTTTATACCTTTCCCATCTATAATAGATGACAATGCATTTTTTCTATTTATTGAAAATACTATTATAGGAATATTATTATCTCTCGCCAATGATATTGCTGAAGCATCCATAATTTGTAAATTATCTGTCAAAACTTTTGAATAAGTAATTTTATCATATTTTTTTGCATTTTTAGATTTAATAGGATCACTATCATAAACACCGTCTACTTTAGTGCCTTTCATAAGAACACTACAGTTCATCTCAGCAGCCCTTAAAGCTGCTGCCGTATCTGTAGTAAAATAAGGGTTTCCTGTTCCACCTGCAAATATAACTATTCTTCCTTTTTCTAAGTGTCTAATTGCTCTTCGTCTAATAAAAGGCTCACAAACTGTTTGCATAGGAACAGCAGATAAAACTCTTGAATTAACATTTTGTCTCTCAATAGAATTTTGAATAGCCATAGCATTTATTACAGTAGCAAGCATACCCATACTGTCAGCTGTACCTCTTTCTATACCCTGAGAAGCTCCTGCTACCCCTCTAAATATATTGCCTCCACCTACTACTATACAAATTTCTGTATTTGTTTTAGAAAGGTTAACTATATCAGATGTTATTTTATCAACAATTTCAGAATCTATACCAAATTCTTTATTACCAAGAAGAGCCTCGCCAGATAATTTAATCATAACACGAGAAAAAATATTATTATTATTTNTTATATTTTTATCTNTTGCTTTCATTAAATCCACAATTAATTTAGTTNTTTATTTGTTCAGCCACCTCTGTTGCAAAATCTTTTTTCTCAACTTCAATACCTTCACCTAATATAAAATATTTAAAGTCTTTTATGAGAATATTACAAGATAATTTTTTTTCTAAATCATTAAGAATTTTTGAAACCTTNGATTCACCATCTATTACCCANGTTTGGTCTAAAAGTGTGATTTCTGAAAAAAACTTNGATATTCTTCCTTCTACCATTTTTTCAATTATATTATCTGGTTTACCAGAATCCTTCGCTTGCTCTATTAATATACTTCTCTCTCTTTCTATTACACTAGGATCAACGTCATTCGAACTAATAGCAATAGGTTTAGAAGCAGCTATATGCATTGCTAATTGTTTACCAAATTCATTAATTTTATCTTTTTCACCATTACTTTCAATAGATATAATAACTCCTATTTTTCCCAAACCATCACTAATTTGTCCATGTATATAAGACGAAAAAACAGAGTTTTCTGTCTTCTTTAATAAATGAGTTCTTCTAAGAACAATATTTTCACCAATAAGTCCTATTAAATCTGTAAGTGTATCTTCTACTGATTTTTCACTATTTGTATATTTTGCCTTTTTAAGCTCTTCTATAGAATTTCCATTAAACAATGCTATATCTGAAATATTTTTAGCAAAATTTTGAAAATCTGGATTTCTAGAGACAAAATCAGTTTCTGAATTTATTTCTACCAAAGAAGCTGCCTCATTATTAACTGAAACAGTAATAACACCATCTGCAGCAACTCTAGCTGACTTTTTTTCTGCTCCAGATATACCTTTTTTTCTTAACCAATCTATTGCCTCTTCAATATTAGCATTAGATTCAACTAATGCATTTTTACAATCCATCATTCCAGCTCCAGTTTTATCTCTTAATTCTTTCACTAATGATGCTGTTACCTCTGACATAGTAAGCTCCTTATATAATTATTTTTATTTATCATCACTTTCAGCAGACTTATCTATTTTTTCTATATTTTCAATTGAGTCAGAAACATTTTTATCTACTTTAGCTTCTTCAATTTTCTTATTATCGTTTTTATCTGCTTTAGTTTTTTCAATTGGCTTATCGACATTTTTATCTATATTAATTTTGTCTTCTTTTAAATTATTATTTTCTTTAATATCTACACTATCTTTCTTAGAATCAATCTTCTCTTTCAGCTGATCAGATTCGCCTATATCTTTTCCTGAACTAGTAAATGAAGCTTGAAGACCATCTAATATGGACTCTGATATTAATTTACAATACATAGCGATAGCTCTAGTTGCATCATCATTACCTGGAATAGGAAAATCTACCCCATCAGGATTACTATTAGAGTCTATAACTGCTATAACAGGAATTTTTAATACATTAGCTTCCTTTATAGCTATATGCTCTTTATTTGTATCAATAACAAATAAAGCATCTGGTAAACCTCCCATATCTTTTATACCACCTAGAGAAGCCTCTAATTTATTTCTTTGTCTTTGAATACCTACTAATTCTTTTTTNGTTAANCCNGANTCNTCTTTATTTAAAATTTCATCATAATTTTTNAGCCTAACTATAGATTTAGAAATAGTTTTCCAATTAGTTAAGGTTCCTCCAAGCCACCTATGATTCATATAGTACTGGCCAGAATTAATTGCTGTTTCAGAAATTATTTTTTGTGCTTGTCTTTTTGTTCCTACAAACAACACTCTTCCTCCCCCAGCTGCTATATCTCTTATAACTTTAAGAGCACTATTTATTAATGGAAAAGTTTGTTGTAGATCAATAATATGAATCCCATTTCTTTCTCCAAATAAATAGGGTTCCATTTTAGGGTTCCACCTATTTAATTGATGTCCAAAGTGAATTCCAGCTTCTAGTAGTTCCTTCATAGTATAATTAGGCATAGTCATAATTTATTCTCCTTATCCGGTTAAACCGCCATGAAAATTGAGCTGAAAAAACAGCACCGGAAGGCAATAATATATAAAGCCATATTCATGTGCGAAATAGATTTTTGTTTTACATTGCAAAAGTAATTATCGCAAGAAATAAAATAAATAATTTATATTTTAAGTACAGGGTTAATTGATAATACCTGGTGAGATGTCTCAAATTGTTCTTTAAATAATAAAGCAGATTTTATATATTGATGAGTTTCAATTTTAACTAAATTTCTTTCTCCATCATTAAAAATGATATGTATAGGATATTTTTTGTACTTTTTGTCATTTATAATAATTGATTTTAACTCATTTATGAAACTGTTAANATTCACATNATTTTTTAAGTTTATTTCAAGAGATAATGTCAACTCATTAAGCTTAGCTTCTAATGGCCATAAATCTCTAACTAAAAGCCTACTAGTTCCATTATTATCTTTAGTAACTGCTATTTTTAAGTATAGTTCAGTTCCTGGTTTTAATAAGAATTTTTTGTCTAAGTAAATATCTGAATATATTATTACCTCTTGCAATGAATAAATACTTGATATTATAAGCCTAGCAAACCTTCCATTTTTAGAAGACCGTTCAATAACCTGCATAACTACACCTACAGTGTTTACAATTGTCTCTGAACTTTCACTAATTAATGAAATATCTATAATATCTAATTGATCTAAAAATTTTTTTGAGCAATCTAATGGGTGACCAGAATAATAAAAACCTAAAGAATTTCTCTCTTTTTCTAACTTTTCTTTATAATTCCAATCATCAACATCAGGTAGTTTCCATATTTCATCTAGATTTATTTCAGAACCAAATATATTCTCTTGTTGGTTAGACTTATCACCAGAAGACAAAGTTGATAAGTCAACTAATATTTGAGCAGACATAAAAGTTTGCCTTCTATTTATATTGACGGAATTAAATGCTCCAGCCAAAGATAGGTTTTCATAATGTGATTTACTTAATAAATTGCTATCTATTCTATTAGCAAATTCTAATAACGATTTAAATAAACCATTTCTTTTTCTTTCTTCAACAACTATTGATAATGCTTTATTTCCAATATTCTTAATACTACAAAGACCAGCTCTTATAGCAATTTTTTCATTTGATGAATATTCTAAAGAATAGTTTATTTTAGAATAATTAATATCTGGGCCTAATAAATTTATATCTAACCTATTAAGTTCATTTCTATATATATTTATTTTATCNGCTAAATCAGAATCAAAAGTCATTAATGCAGATAAAAATATTTCTGGATGATTTGTTTTAAACCATGCAGTTTGATAAGCTATTAATGCATAAGCAGCCGCATGACTTTTGTTAAAACCATAACCTGCAAAACGCGCTATTAAATCAAATATTTGTGATGATAAATTTTTATCAATTTTATTTTTTAAAGAACCTTGGATAAAATTTTCTCTTTGTGCATCCATTTCCGTTTTTATTTTTTTTCCCATGGCTCTTCTTAATATATCTGCCTGACCAAGAGTATAACTTGCCAATTTTTTTGCTGCTTCCATAACTTGCTCTTGATAGATCATTATTCCATAAGTTTCTTCTAAAATAGAGTTAAGTAATGGATGTAAAACTTCGACTTTTTCAAGCCCATGTTTTCTGTTAATAAATGAAGGTATATTATCCATAGGTCCCGGTCTGTAAAGTGCAACAACAGCTATTATATCTTCGAATCTATCTGGTTTTAATTTTGATAATACATCTCTCATACCCTTACTCTCTAACTGAAAAATCCCAGTAGTCTCGCCAGTACTAATTTCCTTATAAGTATTAACATCATCTAAAGGAATATCTTCTAATTTGAAAGAACTATCAGTTTCAGACAATAAAGATGAAGCCATATCTAATATTGATAAAGTCTTTAATCCTAAAAAATCAAATTTAACAAGACCTGAAAGTTCTGTNTATTTCATATTATATTGTGTAGAAGGNATATTTGATTTTGGATCTTTATACAAAGGTATAATTTCTACTAATGGTTTNTCTCCAATAACTAATCCTGCTGCATGTGTAGCTGCATTTTTTAATAGNCCTTCCAATTTTAGAGAAATTTCAAATAACTGAGATATTTCTTCACCTGACTGTATTGCTAATGAAAGCTTAGGCTCAATATCTAAAGCCTCTTTAAGAGTCGTTGGTGAAGCAGGATTATTTGGCACTAATCTACATANCTCATCTACTTTTCCATAAGGTATTTCTAAAACTCTACCAACATCTCTTAATGCACCNCGCGCTTGTAAAGAACCAAAAGTAATAATCTGGGCTACTCTATCGTTTCCATAGATATTTTGAACATGTCGTATAACCTCATCACGCTTAGATTGACAGAAATCAATATCAAAATCTGGCATTGAAATTCTTTCAGGATTTAAAAACCTCTCAAATAGTAAATTGTATTTTAAAGGATCTANGCCTGTAATTCCCAATGACCATGCAACTAAGGAACCAGCCCCAGAGCCACGACCAGGGCCTACAGGTATATTATTTTCTTTAGCCCAATTAACAAATTCAGCTACTATTAGAAAATATCCAGAAAACCCCATAGAAGAAATTACATCTAATTCATAAGATAAGCGCTCAAAATAAATATTTTCTTTATTCTTATCTATATCTGAAGTTTTTAATCTTTGCTTTAAACCACCCTCAGAATCATTAATTAACGTTTGATATTCAGTTTTATCTAATTTTTTTGGATAAGAAGGTAAAGCGGGAGATTTTTCCTCCATTAAGAAACTACATTTATTAGCTATTATAAGTGAATTACTGATAGCTTTAGGTAAATCTGCAAATAAATCGATCATTTCTTCTTGGTTTTTAAAATAATGATCTTTTGTAATTCTTCTCCTATTAGCATTACTTATTGTTGTTCCTTCTGATATACAATCAAAACCAATATTTACTATGTCATTAGAAAGCTCACACTTTGAGGTTACTAATATACAATTAGAAATTGGAACAACTTTTACTACTGCTCAATCTATTAATAGTGGAGCTATTGGTAATCTTGTATTGGATGCATCAGCAAGTTCTGATACGACAGGATTAACTGATGAAAATGCTCCTATACAATTAGAAGATATTGAAAATGTTTTTAGAAATACAGGATTTGGTAGTATAGTTCTTGATGGAACAGATAGTTCTAGCACAAATGCAAATTCTAATATAAATGAAGAAATTAGAACTGAAATAGATGTTCTTAAAAATGCTACAGTTGTTGTATCTGATACTAGTGAAGGTGCATTTGATTCAAATCAAATAAAGTTTGATAGTGTGCAATTGTCCTTTGATAGTACAATATAACTTTTATAAATAGGTGTAAATAAGGAAGAAAATATGGCATTTCAAACATTAGATTTAGGTATAGCCGCAGATGACGGCACAGGAGATAGTCTAAGAGTTGGTGGTGATAAAATCAACGATAACTTTCTCGAACTTTATACTGCTCTTGGTGATGGTGACGGTATATCTTCTGGTATTAGTGCTTCTGCTACAGTTATTACTTTAACTGCACCCATCATTGCAGAGATAGATTCTTCTGCATCAATTACTCTTGATGCAGCACAAGATATTGTTTTAGATGCTGGTGGTGCTGATATTTTCTTAAAAGATGATGGAACTACTTATGGTAGTTTAA
>NHFK01000015.1 GCA_002171375.1 Alphaproteobacteria bacterium TMED109 | reverse complement strand
GCTTGTGATGAAATTCTGCATGTTGCTCTATCTTCCATTAATCCTATATCATGAATATCAGGTACTTTTGAACAACCTACTCCTTGATCAACCCATCTGACTACATAACCTAATATACCCTGAGCATTATTTTCTATTTCTTGTTCAATATCTTCTTGAGACCAATTATGCCCATCAGCTACAGGTATTTTTAACAATTCATCTAAAGTACCTCTTGAGCCTCCCTCAATAATTTCATTTTGAACATCAAAAACATCTACCATATGATAATGCATAGCATGCAATGTAGCAGCTGTTGGACTGGGAACCCATGCACAATTTGCTCCAGCTTTTGGATGTCCTATTTTTTGTTCAAGCATATCTTTCATTAAATCTGGCATTGCCCACATTCCTTTGCCTATTTGCGCACGTCCTTGTAACCCGCAATTAAGTCCTATATCTACATTTCTTTCTTCATAAGATTTAATCCACTCCGTAGATTTCATATCACCTTTCCTTAAAAAAGGTCCTGCTTCCATAGAGGTATGAATTTCATCACCAGTTCTATCTAAAAAACCAGTGTTAATGAATGCAACTCTTGATTTTGCAGAGCGAATACATTCTTTTAAGTTTGCACTCGTTCTTCTTTCTTCATCCATTATACCAATTTTAACTGTATTTGATGGCAACCCTAAAATATTTTCAACGCTAGAAAAAATTTCGTCCGTAAATGCTACTTCTTCTGGACCATGCATTTTAGGTTTTACAATGTATACTGAACCTTTTAAAGAGTTTCGAATACCTGAAGATTTAGATAAATCATGCATAGCAATCATAATAGTACACATTGCGTCAATTAAACCTTCACCTACCTCATTACCAGAACTATCTAACACACTGGGATTAGTCATTAAATGGCCAACATTTCTGTTTAACATCAAAGACCTCCCTTTCAAGATAGCTTTCGTGCCTTCAGTATTTATATATTCAATATCGCTATTAAGCCTTCTAGTAATATTTTTACCTGCTTTTTCTATATCTTCTGTAAGGTCTCCCTTCATTAAACCCAGCCAATTCTTATAAGCTAAAACTTTATCTTCACCATCCACAGCTGCAACACTATCTTCACAGTCCATAATAGTTGTAAGTGCTGCTTCTAAAATAATGTCTGATATATTTGCTCTATCAATTTTTCCAATCACATGATCGGGATTAATTATAATACGAACATGTAGTCCGTTTTGAACAAAAATTATTTCATTTAAAGAATTATTATTTTGTATGTGTCCAACAAATTGGTTTTTATTAATTAAGGCAACCTCTTGTCCATTTGCGGACAACAACAATTGTCCTTCTAAAATGCTTATTTTTGAAATCTCGTGCCACTTACATAAATTTAAAGGTACTACTTTATCCAGATGAGCTTTAGCATTAGAAATAACTTTATCTCCTCTTTCATTACTATAGCTTCCTTCCGGGGGCAAATCTCCCATAGCATCTGTGCCATAAAATGCATCATACAAACTTCCCCATCGTGCATTAGCAGCATTTAATGCATAACGAGCATTCATTATAGGTACAACTAATTGAGGACCACATAGTTTTGCAATTTCAAGATCAACATTACTAGTGTCAATTTTAAAATCTTCTCCTTCTGGTACTAAATAATCTATATCAAGCAAAAAGGATTTATATTTTTCAACATCTACCTCTTGCCCTCTATGGGTAATATGCCATTGATCTATTTTGGATTGAATATCTTCACGTTTTTCTAAAAGGCTTTTATTTATAGGGCCTAATTTTTCTATTATTTCTGCAAACCCTTGCCAAAATTTTTGAACATCTACACCAGTACCAGGAATAGCTTCTGACTCAATAAAATTTACTAATTTTGCATCTATATTTAAACCATATTTTTCTATTCTTTCTGACATTATTATTACCTTTTTTTATAAATATAGAATTATATTAAATTATATTTAATTAAATTTCTATCTATTAAATACAGAAAATTATAATTTTTTATTTCTATTAAATACAGAAAATGGAAGCTTATTTAATTATATAATCTTAATAACGTTCAGGTCCAATCCATTGAGCATCAGAATATCTATCTCCATAAGCCCATCCTAGAGGTAATATATTTTCTATTTCTTTTTTTATTTTATCTGTCATATCCAATTCCATTGCAGCTGCTAATTCTTTTAAATGCTCTACTGAACGTGTTCCAGGAATAGGAATTATATGCTCTCCATTAGATAAGAGCCATGAAATAGATAATGTTGCTGAAGGCACACCAATATCTCTTGCATAATTTCTAAATTTATCACTGATACTTATATTATGTTCATAATTAGGCTGATTAAAACGGGGATTAACTTTTGTAAAGTCTAAAGATTGAGCAATTTCATATGATAGAGGTTTATCCGTTAAAAAAGTTCTTCCTACTGGACTAAACGCAACTAGTGCCGTTCCTAATTCACTGCATGTTTGTATCAATCCCATTTCTGGTGCCCGAGTAGAAAGAGAATATTCAGATTGGACAGCTGCTATATGATGAATTTTTGACGCTCTTTTAAGAGAAGAGGGTGCAATTTCAGAGAAACCAATAGATTTAGTTTTTCCTTTTTGTACTAACTTAGACAGTGAATCTGTTACTTCTTCAATCTCAATACTAGAATCTCTTCTATGCACATAAAAAAGGTCTACAAAATCAACACCTAATCTTTTTAAACTTTTATCTAATTCTTTTTCTAAATAATCACCTTGATTATTAAAACCTCTCTTGCCTGTTTCAGGATCTGTAAATATTGCTGCTTTTGTAGCAATATTGAATAAATCATTTGCTGAGTTTCCTTGTTTTAATAAAAATTCACCTATCCTTTCCTCAGATTTTCCTGCTCCATAAACATTAGAAGTATCAATATGTTTTAAATTCATATCTAAAGCAGCAGTCAAAACATCGTTAGCCTGAGTATCGTTACATGGACCATAAAAATTTGTAAATGACATAGCTCCAATTCCAATAGGAGCAACTTCAGCTCCAAATTTACCTAACTTTCGTAATGTATTATATTTCATATTCTACCCTTTCATAGATCTTTAATATCTTAATAATATTTTATAAAAAGATCTTTAATAAATATGATTGGTATAACTTATATATTATTAGAAAGTAAAATACAGACAGTTTTATGACAAAATATCTGTCATATATTTCTTCTATTAAAAAATATAAAAACTTATATATATCAGTATATTAATATATAATACAATATGTATTTAAATATTAATAAAGTGTTAATAAAAATGTAATAATTTTATTAGATTTTAAATTTTTAGTAATGATAATAAAGGATTAAACAAATGAAAAAATTAGTAATTAGCTTTTTAGTAGGCCTTTTTTTAACAAGTAATGCTTTTGCTGCACCTATTATGCCAAATATAGCGGACTATAGGGCTCCATTAAATGTAGAAGAATCAACTTCAAAGACTTGGGCTGGATATGGCAATAATGTTAAACATGATCAATCACCTGACTATTTTACAGATAGTTTTTATGAAGTAAAATTTGATACCCCAATCACTTGCTACGATTGTTCTATATAAATAGTTAGTTGATACAGCTTACTAAATTAATGGGAATTGCTAAATTATAGTAATTCCCTTAATTTTTTAAACAATTTTTAAATCACTCCCACTCAATCGTTCCTGGAGGTTTTGAAGTTATATCATAAGTAACTCTATTAATTCCTTTTACTTCATTAACAATTCTAGTTGATACTCTATTTAAAAAGCTATGTTCAAAAGGATAAACTTCAGCGGTCATTCCATCAACTGAAGTAATTGCTCTTAACACTAATGCTTTATCATAAGAACGCGAATCCCCCATCACGCCTACACTTTTAACAGGTAATAACACACAAAAAGCTTGCCAAATTTTATCGTATAAGTTTGCATTCCTTATTTCTTCAATAAAAATATTATCTGCTTTTTGTAAAGTTACTATAGAATCATTGGTTATTGTTCCTGGGATTCTAATTGCCAAGCCTGGCCCAGGAAAAGGATGTCTTGCTATCAAGTTTATAGGAAGACCTAACTCATCTCCTAATACTCTTACTTCATCTTTAAATAATTCTCGTAAAGGCTCAACTAATTTTAAGTTCATTTTTTCAGGTAAACCTCCTACATTATGATGAGATTTAATTGTTACAGAAGGCCCCCCTGAAAAAGATACTGATTCTATTACATCTGGATACAATGTTCCTTGAGCTAAAAATTTTATATCTCCTAATTTTTTTGCTTCAGCTTCAAAAACTTCTATAAATTTATTACCTATAATTTTTCTTTTTTTCTCAGGATCGCTAACACCTTGTAGAGCTTCTAAAAATATTTTAGAAGCTTGAACATAAATAAACCTCGAACCAAGTCTTTTTGAAAAAATAGTATTGATCTCTTCTGCTTCACCTCCTCTAAGTAGTCCATGATCAACAAAAACACATACTAGCTGGTCTCCTATAGCTTTATCTAAAATAGCTGCTGTAACTGATGAATCCACGCCTCCCGATAAACCACATAAAACTTTTTCTTCACCAACCTGACCTTTTATAATATCAATTTTGTAATCTAAAAAGGACTCCATACTCCAAGTATTTTTACAGGCTGAAATTATTTTAACGAAATTATGAATTATTTTTTTTCCTTCCAGTGTATGAACTACCTCAGGGTGAAATTGCACACCATACTGTTTAGACTCTTCATTTGCAATTACAGCATAAGCAGCTCCTTCAGTTTCAGCAACTGCGTCGAAACCCTTTGGCATTTTTACTACACTGTCTCCATGACTCATCCATACTTGATACTTCTTTCCAATCTCCCATACTCTATCAGTTAATGAACAAGATGATATTACTTTAATATTTGCTCTTCCAAATTCGCTTGTGTTTGACGATACTACTGAGCCACCAAGCTGTTGAACTAAAACTTGCTGTCCATAACATATTCCTAAAATAGGCCTTCTCATTTCAATAATTTCTTTTTGTATTCTTGGGGTTTCAATACCTAAAACAGAAGAAGGACCTCCAGATAAAATAATTCCCTTAGGTGTATTTGTCGTAAGATATTCGCTAACTTTATTATAAGGCACTATCTGACAAAAAACGCCTTCTTCTCTAACTCGCCTTGCTATTAATTGTGTAAATTGGCTTCCAAAATCTATAATTAAAATATTATCACTATTAAATTTATCGACTATATTAAAATTATTATTCATTATTTGCCTCATAAAATGTAATTTTATTTTTTAAATCGTAAAAATCATCACAACCAAATAAACAGATTAAATCTAGTTGGTTGAGATGATATTTTGCGCTTTCTAGATCATCCATTTCTAGATAAGTAATTGCAATATAATGATGAGCACCTATAAAATTTTCATCTAAAGATAGTGCTTTTTTATAAAAATTAATTGCTAATTCATAATTTTGCAGTTGTCTCTCTACATAACCTAATAAATTATAAGCCTCATAATCAGAACTATTTTTTTCTAAAAAAACCTTTAAATTATTTCTAGCTAACTCATATTCACCTGATTCTATAGTATTTTGAATATCTTTTTTATCTATTAAAATTTTATTATCGTTAACTGTAGCTGGAGGGTCTTGCATATTAGCTAAAACGAATTTAGAAAATAATATAAAAACTATTAAAGTAACTAAAAAATATCTCATTTCATTTTCCTAATTATTTCTTACTAGTCTTGCTAGAAAAAAACCGTCACATTTATGAAAAAATGGCGTTAATTGACAAAAAGGCTCTTTACTATGCCACTCTTGCGATTTAATAATATTATTCCATGAATTTCGTAAATCTACAATTTCAAAATTAGAATTATTTTTTAAAAACAAGTTTATTTGCTCTTTATTTTCGTTATCCAAGAGTGAACAAGTTATATAAACAATTTCTCCACCAATTTTTACTAAACTTGCTCCATAATTTAAAATATTTTGCTGAATATCCAATAAATTTTGAAATTTTTTTTGATTTAAATTTAATTTTTCTTCTGGTCTTCTTCTCCAAGTTCCACTTCCAGAACACGGAACATCGCAAATTATACGATCTGCCTGTATATTTATGCTGTTATAATTCTTTTGAATAATAATCTTATCTTTTACCTTTAATCTTATAGCCCTTTCTTTAATCCTTTCTAACCTATTAGGATCAATGTCTGTTGCAATTATTTTTATATTTTCTACTAAATCAGATATTGCTAAAGATTTTCCTCCAGCTCCAGCACATAGATCAATAATTGTTTCTTTTTCTTTAACTCCGCAAAGTAAAGATACTAACTGGCTTCCTTCATCTTGAACTTCAAATAAACCTTTTTTAAATTCTTTTAAATGATTAATTGCCGTTCTTTTACTTACTCTTACACCAATTGGAGAAATAGGAGTAACATCTGACTTAATATTATAGTTTTTAAATTTATTAATAATATTTTTTGGAGATATACCTTTTTTAACTCTTATATCAAAATGTGCCTCATCGAACATACTTTCGCACGCTTCTTTATAATTAGTTAAATAACTCTCATTAATTTTTTTAAGTAACCATTCTGGTAATGAATTTTTAATATAATTGTCTTCGCTAATCTCAAATTTATTTATTTTTAAAATAAAATCATTAATATTTTCATTCATTTTTATAGCATAAGGACCATCATCAAAATAACCTATTAATTCATCTTTCTTACAAATATGAAAAATATAATAGATAATTGTCATCTCAAGAGAGATGTTATCAAGTAATGGGTATTTATTTCGTATATAATTTAAAATATAATACCTTTTAAATACTCCGTATATAGTATTAGAAATTTCTTTTTTATCTTTAGAACCTGCGTATCTATTTTTGCGTAACCAATTAGTTAAATTAATTTCTATATTATAGTTATTATTTATTTTATTGGTTAAAATATTATCAATAATTTCTACTACAGATAATAAACGAGCTCCCGGTGTCAAGTATCACCAGTTTTATAATTAGGAGCTTCCTTTGTAATTGCAATATCATGAATATGGCTTTCTTTAACTCCAGCACTTGTAATTCTTTGAAAAACACATTTAGTTTGCATGTTAGTAATATTTTTATTACCGGTATATCCCATAGCTGCTTTTAAGCCGCCTATTAATTGATCAATAACTGACGAAACTAATCCTTTATATGGAACTCTTCCCTCAACTCCTTCTGGAACTAATTTCATTTGATCGGTAATATCTTCTTGAAAATATCTATCTGCAGACCCTCTAGCCATAGCTCCTAATGAACCCATACCCCTGTAAGATTTAAATGTCCTTCCCTGATATAAGAATGTCTCTCCAGGCGCTTCTTCTGTACCAGCCAAAAGTGATCCAACCATTACTGAGTCTGCTCCAGCTCCTATAGCCTTAGCAACATCACCCGAAAATCTAATACCTCCATCTGCAATTACAGGGATTTTCTTATTTTTACATACTTTTCGTGCTTCACATATTGCAGAAAATTGTGGAACTCCTACTCCCGCAACTACTCGTGTAGTACATATAGAGCCTGGTCCTATACCTATTTTAACTGCATCTACACCAGCTTTAATTAATGCTTCTGCTCCTTCTGCAGTAGCAACATTACCTCCAACAACCTCTATATTTTTAAAAGATTTTTTTATGTCTCTTATTGCATCTAAAACTCCTTTAGAATGCCCATGCGCAGTATCAACAACTATTGCATCAACTCCTGCCTCTACTAATGCTTTTGTTCTTTGCATGCCATCACTTCCAACACCAACTGCTGCAGCCACTCTTAAACGACCTTCATTGTCTTTCGTAGCTAAAGGATATTTTTCACTTTTTTTAATGTCTGAAACTGTGATTAATCCTACGCATCTATTTTTTTTGTCTACTACTATGAGTTTTTCTACCCGAGTACTTGTTAAATCAGAAATTGCGTCCTGCCTTTTAACTGTATCTGGAACAGTTAATAAGTTCTTCTTAGTCATTAAATTTTCAACTAATTCATCTGGGTTTTCAGAAAATCTTACATCTCTATTTGTAATTATACCCAATAATATTCCATTTTTATCTGTTACTGGAAAACCAGAAACTCCATGGATTTTTTTTAATGCTAATATATCTGCTAATTTATCGTCTGGTCTTACAGTGATGGGATTTACGACCATACCAGATTCAAACCTTTTAACAATTTCTACTTCTCTAACCTGCTCTTCAATTTTATTATTTTTATGAATTACACCAATACCTCCAGATTGCGCCATAGCAATAGCTAATCTTGATTCTGTTACTGTATCCATTGCTGAAGATATCAAGGGAATATTTAAATATATTTTTTTTGTAAACAAAGTTTTAGTATCAGCATTACTTGGAAGAACCGAAGAAGCTGCTGGTCTTATTAATACATCATCAAAAGTAAAAGCTTCAACTAATTTCAATAATTATCTCTCTTTTTTTTATATAAATAGTTTATATACTAATTATTTACAGAATATACATAATTATTTAATTACGCCAAGTCCTGATTATTAAAATTTAAACCAATTAAAAATATTTCTGCAGAATCTTTTCTACTTGCTGTTGGTTTAAAACGTTTAATTTCTGAAAAGTTTGCTCTCATATTTTTTACTAAATCTTCTTCGCCCTTACCTCTTATTAATTTACAACAAAAGGCTCCATTTTCTTTTAGTAATTGAATAGCTGCATCTAAGGCTAATTCAGCTAATAGTAATGATCTCGTTTGATCAGTACTTTTGTGACCAGATGCATGTGGAGCCATATCAGAAATTATTAAGTCTGCTTTACTAGCTAGTTTTTGTTTAATAACCGTTATAATTTCTTCATCCATAATACTTCCATTTATGAATATAACTCCTTCTATAGGTTCAACATCTTGAATATCTATAGAAACTATTTTTCCTTTATTAGGGGACCCTATAAATTTGCTGGCTACCTGACTCCATCCTCCAGGTGCAGAACCTAAATCTACAACCGCTTGTCCTTTTTTAAATAAATTATATTTTTCATTTATTTCTATTAACTTATAAGCAGACCGAGAACGATAACCATCATTCTTAGCAGCAATAACATAAGGATCATTTAATTGACGTTCCAACCATCGCCTAGATGAAACTGACTTAGCCCCTTTTTTAACTTTTACTTTAACTCTAGAATTGTTTATTAAATTGTTAGCCATATAAAACCTTTATTAATTTATTTTTTCTAAATTAAAAAATGATTTTAGCATCTTTTCCACTAAATGTCTTTGAACCTTGCCCGTAGTACTTCTTGGAATATCAGTTTCTTTAATAACTAATATTTCTACTGGCTGTTTATAACCTGCTAAATATTTCCTACATGATTTTTTTAAATCTTCTATAATAATTTTTTCTTTATCTTTTTGACTAATACTAATAATAGCGATAGGAGATTCTCCCCATTTTTTACTTTTTATTCTTACTACTACAGCTTCAGTTATAAATTCATGCCTAAGCATTACTCTTTCAATCTCCGCAGGATAAATATTTTCACCACCGGATTTAATCAAGTATTTTTTTCTATCAACAAAGTCTAAAGTATCTTTTCTGGTTCTTTTCATCATATCTCCCATATGGAACCATCCTCCTCTAAAGTCCTTTAAATTAGTCTCTTCTGCATTCCAATATCCGCTAAATAGTGTTGGCCCTCTTACAGCACATTCACCAGGCTTCTCATATCCCACTTCTTTATTATTATGGACTAATTTAACTTCGCAAAAGCTACTTTGTACTTTCGACAAAGAAAAATTATTTTTATTCTTTTCTATAATACCTTTTGACGCAGGAGGCATTCCAGTTTCAGTTGAACCAAAAGAATTAAGATAAGGAGTATTTAGTAGTGAAGTAATTTTTTTAATTTGATTTTTGGGAATCAAATCGGCCATAGCACCCATTGCCTTAATACCCTTAACTTGAATTTTTTTTCCATCTATAAAATTTATAAATTCTTCTAACATTCCTGGCATTAATACTAACCACGATAATTTATATTTTTTAATTAAATTCATGAGTAACTTTGGGTCAAATCCCTCTACAATTGCCACAGAACCTCCTATTAAAAGTGATCCAATAGAAAGATCCGTAGATGCCATATGAAACATTGGTGCCCAAGCAGGAAAAGTATCCTTTTTATCCACATTATATTCAAATACAAAATATAAAGCTCTATAAATGAATGCTCTATGAGAAATTTTTGCTCCTTTAGGATAACCAGTGGTTCCTGAAGTAAATAAGATTACAAGAATATCTTCACCACTACCTAAACTTTTTCCTAAATATGGTTCTGAATTGGCAATTAATTTTTCAAAGCTTAAATTCAACAAAATAAGTTTCTTATTTCTTATAGAGCTTAATTTATTTTTACTTTTAAACTTTGGAGATAAAATAACTAATTTTGGTTTTACTAAATTTATACANTAATTTATTTCNTCNTCAGATAGCCNCCAATTTATAGCNACTAATATAGCTCCAACTTTAGCACATGCCATTTCTATTTCTAGGTACTCCATTCTATTTTCAGAAATAATTGCTATTCTATTTTTTGGCCGAATCCCNTTATTAATAAAAATTTTTGATAATTTAAGAATTCTATTTAATGTTTCATTATAATTATATTTTTTACCTTTAGCATTTATCAATGCTAGTGCTTTAGGATTATTTTTTGCTTGTGTTTCGAATAANTCAGCTACNGATAAATCGGCNGCTTTTGAAACTAAAATATTATCTTTTTTCATATTATTCTGGTGGCTTCATCGAAAATGAATCTATTTCTTTTTCGCTGTCCTTATTTTTACTTAAGTTCATTATATCCATCATTGGTAATGAATTATCTATTGACCATTCTGCTAATGATGATTCATAAAGTTTATTATTAGGAAACTTTAATATTTCAGACATAACAAACCATGATAACGCGCTTTCTAGACCAGCATTACAAAATGAAATTTGACCATCTTTTTTAGATATTCCCGAATGTATAAATATTTTTTCTAAATCAACTTTTTTTTGAAAAAATAGGGAATCATTAATAAGTAACCAATCATTTGGAATATTTATTGAATTAGGAATTGTTCCTGAACGAAGCGAAGGAAAAGATGAATTAATTCCCATATACATAGCAGAAGACCTTGCATCAATTAAATAACCCTTTTTACTAATGACTTCTAATATATCTTCTTTATTAGCTATGATATTATTATTGATTTCGGANTTATAAGCATTTTCTTGTGGAACNGAANATCCTGTTTCTATATCATTGTCCCAATCTTCCTTCCAACTTTTTAAACCTCCATTTAAAATAGAAATATTTTTATGCCCCAAATATTTAAATGTAAAATATATTGAAGCTGCTTCAGACATATCATATTTACCTAATCCAGGAGCTACTATAATAACATAATCGGAATTAGATATACCTAACGAACCTATTAAAGCTTCTAAAGTACTTTTAGAAGGCATTAATAATGGCATTTTTTTTCTAGTTTCTCTCCANCCATCTANATAAAAATTAGTAAATATAGAACAAGGAATNTGAGCNAGCTCATAATCTTTCTTAGATCTATGAACTTCTAGAACTTTAATATTGTCATTACATATTTTATGTTTTAACCAATCTTTATTTACTAATGGAGTTGCATTAACAACATTAAAATTAAAAATTAAAATTAAAAAAAATAAAATATATTTTTTAAATTTAAACATAAAACAACCTTAATTATAAATATTATTATCGATATATTATATTATAGGTGATTACAATAATAAGTATAGATTTGCATAATACAATTTTTCTGTTCTATTCTATACCTTAAGCGGTAATAACTTAGGTTGTTATCAATTTTTAACTAAAAGTAAGAAAGGGAGGATATCTTATGTGGAAATCTCCTGTAGTTCGCGAAGTAGCTGTTGGTCTAGAAATCAACTGTTANGCTTGCGCAGAAATCTAATCTGAAAGATTAGTTATGATATTCTCACCAGCTTCTGAACCGAAGCGTAAATAGGATTATATAATATGTATATTCGTGTGCTCGGAGCAGCTGCTGGTGGGGGTTATCCACAATGGAATTGTAATCACCCAAATAGTAGATCTGCTAGAAATAAAGACCCTAATGCAATAGCTAGAACCCAATCCTCTATAGCAATAAGCTTAGATAAAAAAAGATGGTTTATTTTTAATGCTTCACCAGACCTTAGGCAACAATTATGGAATAATCCTGAATTGATGCCTTCTGCAGAAGACCCTCTAAGATATAGTCCTATTATGGGCGTTTTGCTTACAAATGCAGACGTAGATCATACAGCTGGCCTTATTAATTTAAGAGAATCACAAAGTTTTAATCTGTANGGAACAGANAGAGTTTTAGGCGTTTTACAAAGTAATACAATATTTAATGTATTAAACCCTAAATTTGTGAAAAGAAATCCTGTAAAATTAAATGAACCCATTCCGTTAAAATATACTGATAACCAAGAAAGTGGCATCACTGTTACACCCTTTGCTGTACCAGGAAAAGTAGCTCTATGGCTNGAAGATGAATCTAAAGGTTCNGATTTTGGTTCGGTTGAAGAGGATACTATAGCTCTTGAAGTTAAGGGCCCTGAAGGTAATACTGANTTTTTTTANATACCTGGATGTGCAAATATGCCTGATTGGTTAAAAGATAGAGTCGATAATTCTAATTTAATATTATTTGATGGGACTTTATGGACAGATGATGAAATGATAAAAGAAAACGTTGGTATTAAAACAGGTCAACGTATGGGACATATGAGTATGTCAGGCGATGAAGGCTCAATAGAAGCTTTTAAAAACTTAAATATAAAAAGAAAAATATTTATACACATTAATACAACTAATCCTGCTTTATTAGAAAATTCTTCTGAAAGAAATTTAGCAAATGAGGCTGGATGGGAAATAGCTTATGATACTATGGAAATAGAAATATGATTATGCCTGCACCATTTTACCCAGGCTCACCGCAAGAACCTAGTAATAAAAAAATTATGAATAGAGAAGAGTTTATCACTGCACTTACTCAGCTAGGAAAAGAAAGATATCATAGCCTTCATCCTTTTCATAAACTTCTTCATTCTGGAAAATTATCATTTGAACAAGTTCAAGCTTGGGCACTAAACAGATTTTATTATCAATGGAGTATTCCTAGAAAAGACCTAACACTAATGGCAAGAATGAATGATGTGGATATAAGAGTAGAATGGAGATCTAGAGTTATAGACCATGAGGGAGATATTGATGGCCAAGGAGGTATAAAGAGATATCTACAATTATGTGAAAGGTTAAATCTTGATATAGACTATGTAAAATCTTGTAAAGGCTTGTTGCCTGCTTCTAAATTTGCAGTAGATGCCTATGTAAACTTTGTAGGTAGTAGATCTCTATTGGAAGCAATAGCATCCTCTTTAACAGAAATTTATGCACCAGCAATTCATGCCGAAAGAATATCAGGATTATCCAAACATTATGAGTGGGCTGATGATTATGCACTTGCTTATTTTAAAAAAAGAATAGGACAAGCNCGAAAGGATGTAGAGTTTGGAAGAGAATGGGTAATTGATAATGCTATAACTAGAGATGACCAAGAAGCCGTTCTTGGGGCTGTTAAATTTAAAACTGAAGTACTATGGGCTCAATTAGATGCACTATATTATGCATATGTAGACCCAGGATTTATTCCACCTGGAGCATTTGTACCTAAAGGTTTTGAAGCAAAAAAATGGGCATAAAACAATGACTGAATTACTTACATTAAACGAAGAGCATATTCCTAAATTACCAAGGCATGCTAAATTACGATTTGATGAAGCGAGAAAAAAATGGATAATAAATGCTCCCGAAAGAGTATTTGAGTTAGACGAAATTGCATCAGAGATTATACAGCTTGTAAATGGAGAATCTTCTATCAACGTTATAATTGATGCACTTTGTGATAAATTTGAAGGAGCACCGAGGGAAGTTATTTCTAAAGATACTTTATCGATGCTTCAATCATTAGCAGATAAAGGCTTTGTAATAATATGAGTGAATTAGAAATAAAACAAAACAATTCAAGTGAAGTTAAACCTAACGCATCAGTAAAAGAAAAACTACAAATTCCTTATGCTGTGCTTTGTGAGCTTACCCATAGATGCCCTCTATCATGTCCTTACTGCTCAAATCCGGTTGAGCTTGAAATGAAATCAAAAGAAATTGATACGGAAACATGGAAAAGAGCACTTAGTGAAGCTGTTAAAATTGGTATATTACAAGCACATTTTTCAGGTGGAGAACCTACAGCTCGTAAAGATTTAGAAGAGTTAATACAACACGCTTCTTCTATAGGACTATACACAAACTTAATAACTTCTGGTGTATTAATTACAGAAGAAAGATTAAAAAAATTCTATGACGCTGGACTAGATCATGTACAAGTATCAATTCAAGATACTGATCCTGAAAATTCAGAGAAGATTGCTGGATATAAAGGGCATGCAAAGAAATTGCATACTTGTGGTCTTATTAGAAAAGTAGGATTACCTCTTACAGTAAATGCTGTTATGCATAGGCAAAATCTTCATAATTTAAAAAGTATGATTGATTTAGCTGTAGAACTTGANGCTGAGAGACTTGAAGTTGCACAAGTTCAATATTATGGATGGGCTTTAAAAAACCAAACTGCCTTTTTACCTACTAAGGAACAATTAGATAATGCAACTGAAATAGTAGAAGAAGCAAGAGTAAGACTTAAAGGAATTTTAGCAATAGANTATGTNGTTCCAGATTATTATGCAAAAAGACCAAAATCCTGTATGGGTGGTTGGGGAAGACAGTTCTTAAATATTACACCNGCTGGAAAAGTTTTACCTTGTCATGCTGCTGANTCTNTGAATTTTTTAGAATTTGATAATATCAAAGATAAACCTCTTTCATGGATATGGGAAAATTCAGANGCATTCAATAGNTTTAGAGGAACTTCTTGGATGCCAGAACCTTGTCAATCATGTGATAGAAAAGAAATAGATTGGGGAGGCTGCAGATGTCAGGCTTTTGCATTAACAGGGAATGAAAATGCTACTGATCCTACTTGTGAATTTTCTCCTTATAGGAATGTTTTAGATGAACCNTTGTCTAATGTNGGAAAAGAAGAAATACCAGAATTTATTTATAGAAAAATTAATGTAAGAAAACCTTTGAACGGTATTGGTCATAATTCTAATAAATCACCAAAATCCTAAACTATATTCTTTAATTAGATTTAGGGACTTCAAATATTTGTCCAGGGTAAATTAAATCAGGATTATCTATTTTATTTTGATTAGCCTTAAATATTAAGGTGTAAAGAATTCCTTCTCCGTAAAAACGTCTTGATATTCTCCATAAACTATTGCCTGGTTGGACNAATATTGCATTATCCGATATNTCAACTTTAGTAAGATCAGATTGTCTTATAGGTGTTTCTAAGCTTGCTATTACTTTTTCATNCTGAATTTCATTAAACCTCAGAATATAATCTCCTGGTTTTACAGGTTTATCTAAAATAATATTCCAAAAACCATCTTCATCAGCATATGCAGTGCCAACTAAGTTCTTTCCAATATATATATCAATTTTAGAGCCAGGTTTAGCTTTACCAGATAAATTAAGACTGCCTTTATCCGAATAGGACAATGAATCAAAGGATAAGTTATTAGCTTGATTACTATTGGATGCTCCTTGTAAAACTTTTTTTATTGTTCCATCGGGTTTGTTTACTGTTACAATTACATCATTAGCTGTACTGCTTCCAGCCACAATATTTTGATTTTCTGGAACTATTATTGAAACAGAATCTATAGATTTTTTCCCTTCAGAAACTAAGTTTAAATCATAAGCTCCCGGTACTAATTTTTCATCAGGCATAAATACAAACTCTCCAAATTGATTAGTAGTTACCTCTCCTAATAATTCGTCTCCATTATAAATTTGTACTAATTGGTTTTTACCAGCTCTGCCTGCAATTATTAATTGTCCTTCTTTATCCACATTTACTACATCAAAAGTTGGTTCTAAAGATGAAGATGTAATTTCAGGTTTAATATTATCTTCTTTAATTACATCATCATCACTTAAATTTGGGTCTACCTCATAGTGCAATTTTTCCTCAAACGGTTCTACTTCAACTTTAGTAGGGTCTAAAGGAACATATTTTATAACTAAAAGTAAAAATATAATAGCAGCTGTAATGAGACCACCACCAATTAAATATTGTTTTGTATTTTCACCAAAGATCATTTTCATTTATTCTATCCCGAGGTATATATATTTTTTATATTAGATAAATATAAATATAAAATATAGAAAAAATTAAACATTATGAAAAAGATAAAGAAAAATAAAACTATTGCTATATTTTGTGGCTCTAAACTAGGTGAAAGAGATATTTATGAAAAAGAAGTAACTACTATGGCAACTCTACTATCTGATAATGGATTTAACATAATTTATGGTGGCGGTAAAATTGGTTTAATGGGAGTATTATATAAAATATATACTAATTTAAATGCTAAAATTTTTGGAATTATTCCTAATTTCCTTAATAAGCCTGAAATACGACAAAAAANCCTTAAAACATTGCAAGTNGTTAATTCTTTACATCAACGAAAAATTTTAATGATTAAAAAAGCAGATATTTTTATAATTTTACCAGGAGGTTTTGGGACATTAGATGAATTATTTGAAATTTTAACCTTAAATCAATTAAATTTATATAATAAACCCGTAATTATATTTAATATTAGTAATTATTGGAAAAACCTAAAACTTTTGATAAAAACAATGCATAATGAAGGATTTTTATATAAACAAGATATNGATAATATAATTTGGGTAAATANTAATAAAAAATTAATAACCATATTAAACTCATTAAGTTGAATTTCTAATTTNATATANAAANAAATNATAGAAATACATNAGAATATTAGGGGAAAGTAATGAAAAAAATTAATGTTAGNACGCCTGTTGTTGAAATAGATGGTGATGAAATGACAAGAATAATATGGGAACTAATTAGGGAAAAATTAATTAAACCATATTTAGATATAGAAACTTTATATTATGATTTAAGTATAGAAAATAGAGATAAAACATCTGACCAAGTAACGATTGATTCTGCAAATGCAATAAAAAAATATGGTGTAGGTGTTAAATGCGCTACTATAACTCCAGATGAGCAACGAGTAGAAGAATTTAATTTAAAAAAAATGTGGCGTTCTCCTAATGGTACTATTAGAAATATTTTAGGCGGGACAGTATTTAGACAACCAATTATATGTAAAAATATACCTAGATATGTTCCTGGCTGGACTAAACCAATAGTTATAGGTAGGCATGCATATGGTGATCAATATAGAGCGACTGATTTTCTAATTCCTGGTGCCGGCAAACTAATCATGAAATTTATTCCTGAAGATGGAAGTGAAGAAATTGAGCATGAAGTAAACCAATATGATAGTCCAGGTATTGCGATGGGAATGTATAATTTAGATGAGTCTATAAGAGGATTTGCTAGAGCTTGTTTTAATTATGGTTTAAATCTGAATTGGCCAGTATATCTGTCTACAAAAAATACAATTTTAAAAGCATATGATGGTAGATTTAAAGATATTTTTCAGGAGATTTTTGATACAGAATTTCAGCATAAATTTGTTGAAAAAAATATAACATACGAACATAGATTAATTGACGATATGGTAGCTGCTGCAATGAAATGGGAAGGCGGTTTTGTCTGGGCATGTAAGAATTATGATGGAGACGTTCAATCTGATGTAGTAGCTCAAGGATTTGGCTCACTCGGTCTAATGACATCTGTTCTAATGACACCTGATGGAAAGACTATTGAGTCGGAAGCAGCTCACGGGACTGTTACAAGACATTATAGAGCCTATGAAAAAGGAGAAGCCACATCTACTAACCCAATTGCTTCAATATTCGCGTGGACAAGAGGGTTATGGTATAGAGGCCAATTTGATAAAAATAGTGAATTGCAAAGTTTTTCAAAAGAATTAGAAATGGTATGCATTAATACTATTGAAAGTGGTGCAATGACAAAAGATTTAGCTTTACTAGTAGGAAATAATCAAAGCTGGATGGAAACTATAGAGTTTTTAGCAGAACTAGAGAAAAACCTTAAAAAAGCAATTAATTAAGTATTTTATATAGATTTTATTAAATTTATAATTTTATTTATTGCTTCTTCTGTATTTTGAAAATCAGGGCCTCCACCTTGGGCCATATCTGCTCTTCCACCGCCTCCTTTTCCACCTAAAATCTCTACAGCTGCCTTTGTAAAATCTATTGCATTGTATTTATTTGAAATATCATCTGTTACTCCTACAACTATTGACGCTTTTTGATCCATAGTACTAATAAGAATAACTATTCCAGATANAATATCTTTTTTTAATTGATCTACTAAACCTTTTAATTCTTTAGGAGGCATTGTATCTATAATTTTACTTATAACTTTTACATCGTTAATTACAACATTCTCATTGCTTACACCTGACAAATTTGTGGAATTAACTTTTTTATTTAAATCAATTATTTGTTTTTCTAGTATCTTTCTATCTGAAATCAAAGAACTTACTCTATCTGTTAATTTTTCACTAGAAACTCTCATTTCAGAGGAAATTTCACTAATTACATTAGTATAATTTTGAAACACTTCAAGTGCAGCCTTTCCAGCAACTGCCTCTATTCTCCTAATACCTGAGCCTAAGGCAGATTCAGATAATATTTTAAATAAACCTATATCACCAGTTCTACTAACATGAGTACCTCCACAAAGTTCAATAGAATATTTATCTTTATCATTATTCTCCATTTTAACTACTCTTACTTTTTCACCATATTTCTCACCAAATAGAGCTAAAGCTCCCATCTGCTGTGCATCATCTATTGTCATAATGTCTGTTGAAACTTCATAATTACCTCTAATTTTGTTATTAATTTCTCTCTCTATTAGTTCTATGTCTTTATTACTAATTTGTTTATTATGACTAATATCAAATCTTAATTTATCTGGAGCTACTAAACTTCCTTTTTGGCTAATATGTTCTCCTAAATGCCTCCTTAAGGCTTCATGAAGTAAATGTGTAGCACTATGATGAACTTTTAAAGAATTTCGNCTATCNATATNTATATTTAAACTTACTTCNTCATTAACTTTTAAAACTCCTTTAGTNACCTTTGTAATATGAATGATNAGGTTTCCGAATTTCTTAGTATCAAGAACTATAGCTTCTCCATTTTTCCATATTATAGTTCCAGTATCNCCAAGCTGTCCCCCTGATTCAGCATAAAATGGTGACTCAATAGTAATGACATTTGCNTCTTCCCCTGTTTTAGCCTTATCTTCTTGCTTATTATTAATGACTATATTACTCACTTTAGAATTAGTATGNGNCTTATCGTACCCTATGAATTTTACCTCTTCTTCTCTTTCATTAATAGCAATCCANGTTAAATCAGCTTCTTTATCACCTGTTCCACTCCAAGCTTGCCTAGCATTTTCTCTTTGTTTATTCATACTTTCTTCAAAACCCTTAAAATCTAACTCTCGCCCTTGTCCTCTCAAAATATCTGCTGTTAAATCAACTGGAAAACCATAAGTGTCATACAATTTAAATGCTACGTGNCCAGGTAAATGTTCTGAATTATTTAANTTTTGAATAGATTGATCTAGTAGACCTAAACCCCTCTCAAGGGTTTCTCTAAATTTAATCTCCTCGTCCTTAAGAGTATTTTCTATTAATAATTTTGCACGATTTAACTCCGTGAAAGATTCTCCCATTTGATTTTTCAAGCTATCCACTAAACGATACATATGAGGATCCTTAATACCTAACTTATGAACATGCCTCATTGCTCGTCTCATAATTCTTCTTAAAACATAACCTCTTCCTTCATTAGAGGGCAAAACTCCATCAGCTATTAAAAATGCTGATGCTCTCAAATGGTCTGCAATAACTCTGTGTGAAATTAGATTATCTTTATTTGTTTCAACTCCTGCATAATCTACAGATGTATTAATTAATTCTTCAAATAAATCTATTTCATAATTATTATGAACGCCTTGAAGAACAGCTGCCATTCTCTCTAAACCCATTCCAGTATCTATTGANGGTTTAGGTAAATCATTTCTATTTCCATCTTTTAACATTTCATACTGCATAAAAACTAAATTCCAAATTTCTATAAACCGGTCCCCATCTTGATCCTTACTACCAGGAATACCTCCTTGAATTTTAGATCCATGATCATAAAATATTTCTGAACATGGGCCACATGGACCAGTATCTCCCATAGACCANAAATTATCTGATGTACCAATTTTTATAATTCTACTTTGAGGTAAACCAGAAATTTTCTTCCATAAATTATTAGCTTCTTCATCTTCTGAATAAACAGTTACTAATAATTTTTTTGGGTCCAGGCCATATATTTTAGTTACTAGATTCCATGCGTGCTCAATTGCTATATCTTTAAAATAATCACCGAAACTAAAATTTCCTAACATCTCAAAAAAAGTATGATGACGCGCAGTATAGCCGACATTTTCTAAATCATTATGTTTTCCACCAGCCCTTAAGCATTTTTGAGAAGTTGTTGCCCTCTTAAATTTACTATTCTCTTTACCAGTAAAAATATTTTTAAATTGAACCATACCAGCATTTGTAAATAACAATGTTGGGTCATCTTGAGGAATTAAAGGNGAAGAAGTAATCTCTTTATGATTATTTGATTTAAAATAATCTAAAAAAGCTCTTCTAATTTCTTTAGTTGAATTGGTCAATTAATCCCTCCTGAAACTATCTTAACATTTTATTATTTAATGTTAATAAATTGTTTTAAAAGGGATAGAATAATAAGTCTATATTTATTCTATGCTTTTTGCTTTTTTATCGGAANCATCATCTTCTAATGAGTCAGATTCTTCTAGTTCTTTANCTAATCCTAAACTATTTTTAATTTCTAGCGCGATACTTTCTGCTACATCTGGATGGTCTTCTAAGTATTGCTTAACATTTTCACGTCCTTGCCCAATTCTTTCATCCTTATATGAGTACCATGANCCAGCCTTCTCTACCACCTCTGCTTTTACCCCAAGATCTACTAATTCNCCATTATAACTAATACCCTTACCATACATTATATCNAACTCTACTACCTTGAAAGGNGGAGCAACTTTATTTTTTACTACCTTAACTCTCGTTTGATTTCCTACNACTTCATCTCTTTCNTTTATTTGACCTATTCTTCTAATATCCATTCTGACTGAAGAGTAAAATTTTAAAGCATTTCCACCTGTAGTAGTTTCAGGACTTCCAAACATTACACCAATTTTCATTCTAATTTGATTAATAAATATTATTGTTGTATTTGACTTAGCTATTGTAGAAGTTAGCTTTCTAAGTGCTTGACTCATTAATCTAGCTTGTAAACCAACATGATGGTCTCCCATCTCACCTTCTAATTCAGCTCTTGGAACTAAAGCCGCAACAGAATCAACAACTATTAAATCTACAGCCCCCGACCTAACTAAAGTATCAGCAATTTCTAATGCCTGTTCTCCAGCATCCGGCTGACTAATTAATAAATTTTCAACATTTACTCCTAATTTTTTTGCATATACTGGGTCTAAAGCATGCTCTGCATCTATAAATGCACATACACCACCTTCTTTTTGTGCTTGTGCAACGGCATGTAAAGTCAAAGTTGTTTTTCCAGAACTTTCAGGACCATAAATTTCTATGATTCTACCTCTTGGTAATCCACCTATACCTAAAGCTATATCTAAGCCTAGTGAACCTGTAGATATTGCTTCCATTTGAACAACAGAATTTTCTCCCAATTTCATTATGGATCCTTTTCCATAAGCTCTTTCTATTTGTGATAGAGCAGCTTCTAATGCTTTACTTTTTTCTTTATCTTCCATTTCAACTATCCTTAATTCTGTTTTTTTTTCATTATCAGGCATAACTTTTACTCCTAATCTTTTTATTCCATTAATATATATTTATAAATAAATATTTTTTTTATTTGCTTATTACAATAATATGATCANGTTTTGTTCTTTTATAAAACATAATNTTATAAGGTTTGTCAAACATTTTGTTCTTATTTTGTTCTTTNCTTAATCGTCGCGATGAGAACGTTCATATTTTTCATGACGTTCTTGAGCTTGAATAGATAACAAAGCTATAGGTCTTGCATCTAATCTCTTTAATCCAATAGGCTCTCCGGTTTCTATGCAATAACCATAGGAACCTTCCTTAATCCTTGCTAAAGCAGCATTTATTTTTGCTAATAATTTTCTCTGTCTATCTCTAGTTCTTAATTCCAACGATCTTTCAGTTTCAGTAGATGCTCTATCAGCAACATCTGCTTCAGGTGTGTTATTATTCTGNAAGTTTTCACGAGTCTTCTCTGAATCAGCCATTACTTCAGATCTCCATTTTTCAAGCTTTAATTTAAAGTATATCAATTGCTCTTCGCACATAAATGGATCTTTTTCACTTAATTTATAATTATTAAGANTAATCTCTTTTTTAGAAATCTTTTTTTTGGAAACTGCCATATTACTNCTTTCATATAAATTTTTAAAATTAGTAATTTNGGATTATATTTATACCATAAAAATAATCAACAATACTTTAAAATGATCNTTAAAAATATTGTTTTAAATTTATTTCTACCCAACTATCCTGCCGTAAAATATAAATATTAGAGTTATATTTACCATTCTGATAAATAGAACCTTTAATTCCAAAAGTAAGAGAATCATTNAACCGTCTTCCGAAATCTAATTGATAGATTTGTCCATCACCATCCAAATCTATAATTGAACCAACTAACATTTGCGTATCATCAGAATCATTTAAAGTAAAGCGACCTCCAATAAAAATATCATCTTGAAGAGTGTCGCTTGATCTGGATCTTCTGCTATCGTAATTATACTCCATTATAAGACCAATATCACCGGAATCTAATATAGCCTTATAAAGAGTATGTTCAAAACCTATTACAGATGCAAAATAAGAACCTCTTTTAAATTTTGCGTCTTTTTGTCCAGCCTTCGCTAACCATTCTAGTTTGTAAAGTGTTGCGTTAGAAGTTTTTTGAAGAGTTCCACCAATTTGTCTTACTCTTTGGTAATTAGGCTGAAACTGNATTTTACTATTAACTAAAGTAATATCTACAGATGGAGATCTTGCATAGCCTANAAAACTATGTAATGAAAANTCGTACTCACCGAAACTATTTGACCATCTAATAGCAGCTTCAGGAGTCCATTGGCTTCCACCTTCATACTTAGTACTCCCTTTTNTNAANNCTGGATCTAATCTTAAACGTCCTTTTTNACCAGGGGAAGTTCTNTCACGGAAATAAGGTAATATAAATAATTCATAATAACCAGTATCTCTAATCAATGTATAATTAACTAATGGTTGTCCTAATTTGGTTTTAAATAATGGATCGTATACTGCATCAAATTGATTAATAATATCTACTAAGTTTTTTGATTCCGTTACACCCCAAAATATTTGACCTACTCCTATTGATGCTTCCCAGTCATCTCCATACCATGAATAAAGGGCTTCACGTATATCTATATGAGATCTATTATTATCTTGGCTATCAAAAAGAAAAAACGGTCTTAATACTAAATTATTTCCTTCAGCCCATTCAGAATATATTTCTGGTTCAAAAGCTATAGAATAATTATTCTGCTTCTGTCCATCATAAAGAGGNTCTTCAGGAAATAACCAGGAACCAATAGTAATCTCTGCTTCATATTCTAAAAAAGAAGGTTTTAAATCTGCAAAGCTAATAATCGGTGTTATTATAAAAAATAAGAATGATAAAACCGCTAAAAACATTAACGAGCACGTTTAAGAGACTGCCGATTAAAATCTGCATCTTTTAAACCTGTTTTATATTCCGTTGCACTAATTGCTATATCTGTCTCTTTTCCGGTATTATGGTTTACCATTTTAAGAGTATGAGCGGTCCAAAACTTTTCTAGATACTGTTTATAATCAGAAAAAATTAAAGTTTTTAATAGTTTATCTTTACGGTCATAAAAATCTATTTTTCGAACTCTATGCTCATTTATATCAACCCAAGATACTCTACGTGTGTAGCCAGAAGATTTTTCAACGGGATAGCTTTCCGAAACATAACACATTTCAGCCTCATCACCTGGGCAAGGAACATCCTCAATCCATTTATAAGTATATTTTTCTACCTCTTGGCTAGCAAGATCTTCATAAGCAAACTCTGATCCAACAAAAGCACCAGATCTATTATCTGAACTAATCCTTTTTACTCTTTTTAATGCTGGCAAATACAACCATTGATCATCAGGGCCTGTCTTATGTGTAAAAGTTAATGTAGCTGTACCTTTAACATCTTTAGGGTGATGAAATATAAAGATAGATTTATCTCCATCATTTTCTACTTCTAAAGTTTTCGAAGAGAATTCTCTAATACTTTCTTCTCCTTGTGCATTTCTAAGTGTCATTTGACTTTGAGATATAGTATCTATAAAGCCTTCCCCTGTTAAATCTGCCTCAATTGCTAAGCGCAAACCTTTTTCTTCAGGAGTTTCTGCTAGTGAGAATGAAACGTTTGAAATTGATAAAATCAGAATTGGTAATATAAATCTAATACATATTTTCATAAAAATTAATCCTTCTTATTTTTGTTTTTTAAATTCTCTAATTTCATTAATAGAGGAGGTAAGAATAAAAAGTCTGCAATAATTGCGAAAGCTATAGTTATCATTGATAATTGCGCAAGATCAGAATTAACCCTAAAACCAGAACTTGCTAGAACCATAAACCCTCCAATTAATGCACAAGAAGTAACAACTAAAGCAAAACCTACAGTAGAAAATGCATATCTAGTTGCATCTTCTGGTGATTTATTTAACTCCTTTCTGCCTCTTAAATACTTACTCAAAAAGTGAACAGTATCNTCTACAACTATACCTAAAGTCATAGCTCCAACAACAGCTATAGCTATACCAACTTCTCCTACTAAATAACCCCATAAACCAAAAGCCATTGCAGCTGGAAAGATNTTTGGTATTAAACTTAAAATACCAATAGGCAAACTTCTTAAAGCAAAAATTAGTATAAAAGAAATTATAACTAATGCCATAAAGGATCCAAATAACATCGAATTAATATTTCGTTCTGACAAGTGTGCAAATATTACAGATAAACCTGAACCTACAGTTTTAAATTCTGGAATGTTATCTGCAAGCCAAACTTGAGCTTTTTCATCAAGTTCTCTTAGGTGTGAAGATGAAGCATGCATCACTGAAACTGTCATCCTTGTTGCAGATTTCGTAACATTTATACTACTATTTAAATCCAGACCAAAAGGTACAGAAAGTTCATACAATAACAAATATTGAGCAGCCAATTCTTGTGATTCTGGAATCTTATAGAAAGACTCATCATCACCATTCATTGCTTTATTAAGTCTTTTTATAGTATCTGATACAACACTNACATGATTTACACCTTCTTGAGCCCTATACCAGTTAGCAAATTTATCTAAATTTGCTAAATATTCTGGGTTATTTATTCCATTCTCTTCACCTGCTGGCACTGAATATTCTATTGCGTTCAGTCCAGTCAAATTATCTTCTAAGAAATCAGAATGGGATCTTATCTCAAATTCTTCAGAAAAGTAGGTCGTCCAAGTATCATCTAATTTTATTTGACTGATACCTATCAGTAAACCAACTATTATAACGCTTGAAATTGATAATAAATATTTTTGTTTTTCTATAACAAAGTTAGATAAATTATCCATAATTCTTTGAGAGAAAAAAGTCTCCTTTGGTTGAACTTTAGCTGGCAATATAGCTAATAATGCTGGCAAGACTAAAGAGGCATTTACAAAAGCAATCAAATTACCTGCAGCTAGCATATAACCTAGCTCTCTAAAAGGAGGAGAATCAGAAAAATGCATAGATAAAAAACCTACTGCCGTTGTAGCAGAAGTTATAAACACTGGCTTTAAATTCACTCTCATAGATTCAACTATAGCTTCTTTTTTATCTATTCCAGCCCTCATCTGAAGTCTTTGCGTATTTATAATATGAACACAATGAGCAATACTTAAAATAAGTAACATTAAAGGAGCATTTGAAGTAACAGCATTAATTATCACTCCCATATAACCTGCTGCCCCCATCATACCAATCACTGCTAAAATAGCTATTAATGCGGTCAGAAAAGCTGCTGAAACAGCTCTTAAAGCTACTCCTGCAATAATAAAAATAACCAAAAGTGTAATGGGCAATAAGGTGCCAATATCACTCATTGAAACTTCTGTAAAAGCTAAAGTAAGAGGCACACCGCCCGACACATATAAGTCTATATCTGGCCATTTTTCTGCAAATCTTGCCTGTTCTGCTCTTATAAAACTCATAATTTCAATTGTAGCACCACCACTAGCAATAGGATCTTCTGGCATGATTATGTTTACGTTTAAACCTGTAACTAAACCTTCTGAATCAACTAATAAATTTCTTATTAATGGTTCAGCCAATGCTACTTCTCGGGCGTTATTGGCTATATCTTCAGTTATCTCTCCTTCTTCAACTAAATCACTAATAACTACGTCATCAACATCTGACCGAGTCCACTGAAAATTAGTAATAGAATCTACTCTGCTAGAAAAAGGAGTTTGCCATAACCTTTCTGTCATCTCACGAACTGCTGCTAAAGTAGAAGGACTAAAAACATTTTTATTTTTAGGGGCTAAAACTAAATAAACGTTGTCATCCCTTGAATATGTTTTTTCTAGAGTTTCTAAAGCTAATAATTGAGGGTTATCTTTTGAAAAAAAAATCCTATTATCTGGATTCATACTTAAACCAGATAATCCACCTATCCAAAAAACTGTAAATAACAAACCAACTAATAAGGCTAACCATTTTCTTTTTACTATTAATTGTCCATAATCTTTAGATGTCATTCTGACTACCCTCCAAGCAAATTTATAATGTACAAATTATATACTAATTTCATTTATTCAATAAAGTATCCTATATATTAAAGAGCTATTAATGTCTATAATCATTATACTACTAGAATTAAATATGGATTATAATTTTATGATAAATAAGAAACCTACATGGTGGAATGAAGCTAAATCATATCTAAAAAATAATGATCCTATTATGAAGACAATTATAATGAATTATAATGATGGAAGTATTGAATCACGGGGAGAACCTTTTAATGCACTTTGTAGAACTATTATAGGTCAACAAATTTCTGTTAAAGCTGCAGCTAGTATTTGGAATAAATTTGAAACTGGGCTTCAAGAAGTAAATCCAAAAATAATTATAAAATATGGAAATGATAGACTACGAAAATTTGGACTCTCTAATAGAAAGGTTGAATATATGGTTGGTTTATCAAATTTTATTATTAAAAACCCAAAATCAATTAATACCTGGAAAAATATGGATGATGATGACGTTATCAAAGAACTTTGTAAATTAAAGGGGATTGGTCCTTGGAGTGCCGAAATGTTTTTAATGTTTGTTTTTTTAAGACCAAATATATTACCCTTAGGAGANCTGGGCCTTAGAAGAGCTGTGGGCAAAAATTATTTAAATAAATTTNACCCTAGTTATGAAGAAGTTGTAGCAGTTGCAGAAAGATGGAAACCTTTCAGGTCAGCAGCAACATGGTATTTATGGAGATCAATTGATCCAATTCCAGTAGAATATTAGCTCTTTTTCAAAGAACGCATAATTAAATGAACCATTCCATTTAAAATATCCTTAGAAACCTTGTTATTAGATAATGTTGCAATTAATTTTATTTGATGGTGAATATAATCAGCACAAACATCGATATCTATATCAATAAAGATTTCATTTAATTCTATTGCTTTTTTTAAATGCCTCTTTAGCTTAATAGCTATTTCTTTATCTTTCTCCATAACTATGTTTTTACATTTCATAGACATGCTTTTAGATGGAAACCAAGATTCTTTATTGTATAGACATGGGTAAGGATTATCGTCATCAAAATGATTATTTATTAAGTAATTAAAAACTGACTGTAAATTTTCTATGAATGGTTTTTCACTAAATAGATATTCTGATAAAATGTTAACTCTTGTATCTAGATATAATTTTAAAGCAGAAAATTTTAAACCATCTTCGCCTCCATACTCTCTATAGACGCTAGGTTTTGATTCTCCAATTTGTCTGCATATTTCATTTAATGAAATATTATTCATGCCTTCTCTCCAATAAGCCTGCATAGCTATTTTTTCTACTATTTGCTTATTAAAAGTTTTTGGCCTGCCTTTTTTAATTATTTTCATTTTATACCAATTAGTATTTAATTCTTGACATATTTATACCAAATGGTATTTTAATAAAATCACGAATAATTTATATTTATACTAATCAGTATATAAATAAATTAAATAAATGCAAGTGGTTGTGGGATCCCCGTGTAATTTAACTCTCTGTTGTTACAACCCAACTATTTGCTTTACAATATGAGGAAAAATAATGAAAACCATAGTTTTTACAATATTTATCTTATCNACTATAATATCAAATTCATATTCCAGTGAGATATGCCAAGAATTAATAGTTAAAGTTAATAATAATTTAAATAATAATTCTATTCCGAAAGAACTGAAAGAAAGTATAATAAATCTTAGAGATGCAGGAATAGATGCGTCAAAAAACATAGCATTAAGCGAAAGTATGGGAGTAAATTGTGAGGACTTGTTAACCGAAGCCCTTAACAAATCAAGCAATTAACTATTCTTAATTAATAAGAAGCTATAATTTAAATTTAATCCATGTTAAACACTTTATTATTCAAAAATTATAATAAGGTTTACTATGACAAAATTTAAAAATATTGTGAGCAAAACTTTTTATATAGGTTTTATTGTACTTACAATAATATTTTTTCTTAATAAGAATGTCTTTTCTCAAGGCGCAGCATCTGTAGAAACTGATGTTGTAGTATTAGAAGCTTTAAATCAAACTATTCCGGTTATTGGTCGTATTGTTTCCCTAAAAGAAGCTGATGTTCCTGCAGCAGTTATAGGTAAAATAGAAAAAGTATTAGTTGACGTAGGTGATAAAGTTAAAGAAGGACAAATTTTAGCCTTAATCGATATAGAAAGATATAAATGGTTTGCTGAAATAGCTTCTGCAAATGTTGCCGCAACTAAAGCAGAAATAAAAAGTGCTAAAGCTGAAACTAATATAAATTTAATTGAGCTAAACAGAATGGAAAACCTAAAAGAATCGTCAGCATTTAATGTTGCTAAATATGAAAGACTTCAAAGTTTACATANCTCATTAATTGCAAAAGAAGAAATTGTAGAAGCTAAATTAAAGTCTATTTTACAAGAGGAAAAACTTGCTAAGTTAAACCTAAAAAGGGCTACAGTTAAAGCTCCATTCGATGGGGTAATAGAATTAAAAATGATTGAGTTAGGGGAAGCCGTTGGACTTGGGTTTACATTATTTAAACTTGTAAGCGACTCTTTNTTGGAGATTGAAGCTGATGTCCCATCTAATAGAGCTAGAATTTTAAAAATTAATAATGATATAAAAATAGCTACAACAGATAATCTTTCTTTTAATTCTAAATTAAGAGCTTTAGGCGTNAGAGAAAATTCTAATTCTAGAACAATACCTGTTCACTTAAAGTTTAATAATAGTGAAATTTCTAGAAACTTATTTGTCGGAGAAAATGTTAACATATTTATTCCAATTGGACCTGGACTTAAAGCTCCTACTATTCATAAAGATGCCATTCTAAAGCGAGAAGGAATGTCTCTTGTCTATGTAGTTGAAGACGAAAAAGCAATTATTAAACCATTAAAACTTGGAGATGGGGTTGGTAATAGATTTATTGTTTTAGGAGGAGTCAAAGAAGGAGACATAGTAGTTGTTAAAGGTAATGAAAGATTAAGGCCAGGACAAAGTGTAAAGCCTATTCCGACTAAGAACTCAGATGAAGGTGAGAAAAAATAATGGATATTATTAAAGCATCAATAGAAAGACCTACTGCTGTAGTCGCAGCCATTTTTATGACAATAGTATTAGGTTTTATAGCTTTAGATAGAATACCAATACAATTAGCACCAGATGTAAATAAACCAGTGATAACCGTTAGTACTAATTGGTATGGAGCATCTCCATACGAAATTGAGAGAGAAATAGTAAATAGGCAGGAAGAAGTATTAAAAGGTATAGAGGGATCAAAGAGATTATCTGCAAAAGCTCAAGAAGGTCGTTCAGAAGTAACTATTGAATTTGATACTAATATAAATATGGATAGAGCATTATTATTAGTTTCTAATCGATTAAATCAAATTGAAGGTTATCCAGATGATGCTGGTGAACCAAGTCTCGATACCGCTGGCTTAGATGATAATGCAATTGCATGGTTTATTTTAACTAAAACTGATGGAAATGAAACAGATATAGCTGCCTATGGAGATATCGTAGAAAATGTAATCCAAGATAAAATAGAAAGAGTTCCAGGCGTTGCCAGAACAACTGTCTATGGTGGAAGCGAAACAGAATTAAGAGTTACCATAGACCCAGAAAAAATGGCTAATTATGGTCTTACAGTTCCTCAAGTTGCTTTAGCTCTCCAAAGAGCAAATGCATCCATTTCGGCTGGAGATGTAGAAGAAGGAAAGAGAAGATATATTGTTAGAGCGGAAGGAGAATTTCAGACTCCAGATCAAGTTAAAGATGTAGTATTGATAAGCGATGAAAATGAAAATGGTCGCCTAGGTAGAGTGACTATAGACGATATAGCAGAAGTAGAATTTACTCATAAAGAACCTACCTCAAATATTAGATTTTTAGGAGATTCATCATTAGCTATTAATGCCGTTCGTCAATCTGGAGCTAATGTTATTGAGATCATGCAAGGAGTAAGGAATGCTGTTAAAGAACTTAATGAAGATTCATTACCTAACTTAGGGCTTAAATTAGAACAAGTTTATGATGAAACCATATATATTGACTCTGCAATAGAACTAGTTAGACAAAATATATGGATAGGCGGAACTCTAGCAATATTTATTTTAATATTATTCTTAAGATCATGGAGAGCTACAGTCATTATTGGACTATCTATCCCGATATCGGTTGTAGCCGCTTTTGTTGCAATGGCTGCTCTAGGAAGATCTATAAATGTTATTTCTTTAGCTGGTATAGCATTTGCGGTAGGTATGGTTGTTGATGCAGCAATTGTTGTTTTAGAAAATATATATAGGCATAGAGAAAATGGAAAAGAAGCAAATGAAGCAGCATATTTTGGTGCTAAACAGGTTTGGTCAGCTGTCATGGTATCTGCATTAACAACTGTTTTAGTTTTTGTTCCAATTTTAATAATGCAATTAGAAGCAGGACAATTATTTAGAGATATAGCAGTTGCTATTTCTGTTGCTGTTACTATGAGCCTCTTAGTTTCTGTTACTGTTTTACCTGCACTAGCCAAATGGCTTTTAACAGGAGTAAAGGCTACTAAAAAAAATATATTTATCATAGATAATATAGCTAGAGGCTTTGTTAAATTTACAATAGGTTATGTAAAATTAATTACTAAATCCAGAATGGCATCATTATTAGTAGCAGCAACTGTTGCTTTAGGGGCACTATCTATTTCTTATTCTATGCTTCCTAAACTGGAATATCTCCCAGAGGGAAATAGAAATTTGATCTTTGGTATTATGCTTCCTCCTCCAGGATATAATTTAGAAACCTTAACAGAAATTGCTGAAAGAGTNGAAGTTAGAGTAAAAAATTTATGGGCTTCAGAAACCGGTCCAGAAGCTGAAGAAGGACAACCTCCTAAAATTAGAAACTACTTTTTTGTTGCAGGTGCTGGAGGAAGAACTCTTTTTGGTGCAAGTGCAATTCAAGACACAAGAGTAAGAGAATTAATTCCAGTATTGACACGCTCTCTATTTGGAGAACCAGGAACCTTTGGTTTTTTTACGCAACCCAGTTTATTTCAAAGAGGTTTTGGGGGAGGAAGATCAATAGATTTAGATATTACAGGGCCTGACTTAGAAAAAGTAGTAATAGTTGCTCAACAGGCAGCAGGTTTGGTAGGAAAGTCTTTTCCTAGAAATGAAGGNAATCAAATGCGTCCTATACCTGGCTTAGTANTAGGAGCTCCTGAAATACAAGTTAAACCAAATAGAGTTAAGTTAGCTGACAATAATATTACAGCACAATCTCTCGCATTAAGTGTTGATGCATTTAATTCAGGTTTAAGGATTGCTGAAATAACAGTAGACTCCAAAAGAATGGATTTAACATTAAGAGGGAAAGAGAACGCTATCAAAGAAACACAAGGGATTGAAAATATTCCCGTTGTTACGCCAAGTGGAAAAATACTGCCTATATCGTCTATAGCTGACGTAGTTATGACTTCTGGCCCGACAGAAATAAGACATATTGAAAGAGATAGAACTATTACCTTACAAATAAAGCCCATAGATAAAATTCCTTTAGAAGCTGCTATTGATACTATAAAAGAAAAAGTAATTTTACCTCTTGAACAACAAGGATTACCTACTGGTATTAACTTAAACCTTTCTGGAACAGCTGACGAATTAACAAGTACATGGAATGCAATGGTAATGAATTTAATAGTGGCTATATGTATGGTCTATTTATTAATGGCAATATTATTTGAAAGTTTTATTTATCCTTTAGTTATAATGTTATCCGTTCCACCAGCTGCAGCGGGAGGAGTAATGGGATTATGGGTTCTAAATTTAAATATATTACAACCATTAGATATGCTAACAATGCTAGGTTTTGTAATTTTAATTGGAATTGTCGTAAATAACGCTATTTTATTGGTACACCAAACCTTACAACATATGAAGGAAGAAAACTTAAATGCTTCTGAAGCAATATTAGAGGCAACGAGAAATCGAATAAGACCAATTTTCATGTCCACCCTAACAAGTGTTTTTGGTATGATACCTCTTGTGGTTTTTCCTGGAGCCGGGTCTGAGTTGTATAGAGGCTTAGGATCAGTTGTAATAGGTGGTTTATGCCTATCAGCTATTTTAACTTTAGCTATAGTTCCTCCAATGCTAAGAATATTTATTAGAGAAAATATAGTTAAATCACAAAGAATAAACCATGCTATTGCAGAATAAAGATTTGATTAAATATTAATTAATACTATTATTTATTTAAGGAGTTTATTATGTCTGTATTAAAAAGTAATAGAACTAGAAGAAGATTTCTTAAAATCGTTGGAATAGCTTCTATTGGAGTAATATCTGGGACTACTCTCGTTAAACTAACCAAAGAAGATACCCTAAAAAAGGTAACATGGAGTGGAATAGCTCTTGGTGCCCCTGCGGAAATTACTATTTACCATCCCAACCAGAAAGAAGCTGAAGATATTTTAAGTAATAGTTATAAAAAATTAGTTCAATTAGAGAGCCTTTTTTCTCTTTATAATGATGATTCACAATTATCAATGTTAAATAAAAATGGATATGTAAAAAACCCTGACCCGGATATGATAGCATTATTAAATTTATCGAAAAAGTATGCAGAAATAACTGATGGTGCTTTTGATGTAACAGTTCAACCACTATGGAATCTCTATAATGAGGCATTTACAAAAACAAATAAACCTCCTANAGAAGATGAAATAGAAAAAACTTTAANCCTAGTNGATTGGCGATCTATCTCTGTTAATAAAAATTTAATTAATTATGAAGTAAACGGGATGTCATCGACTTTAAATGGAATNGCTCAAGGTTATATTACTGACAAAATTTCTGAAAATTTAATTAATTCTGGAATAAATAATACATTAGTTCAACTTGGTGAATACAGAGGTATTGGCGATCACCCAGATGGAAGGCCTTGGCGTTTACTATTATCAAACCCAGAACATACAGATACTATTGGGGAAATAGAATTTACAAATGCTGCTGTAGCAACCTCTGCAGGATTAGGAACGCCTTTTGATTTGTNTGGAAAATATCATCATATTTTTGATCCTAAAAATGGGTATAATGCAAACAAACTCTTACAAGTGAGCGTTATAGCTAAAACTGCAGCTGAAGCAGATGCTTTAGCCACTGCTTTTTTAGTTTTGGACCAAAAAGCTGCTGAAAAAATTGCTAAAAAACTAAATGTTGGCTTTGAAATTTTTGATAACAGCAGAAATAGAAAAATTATTACTTCTATCTAATCAATTTTTGGAATTTTTGCAAAAGGTGCAGGAATCAGTATTTGAGTTTTCTGAGCTATTATAAATTTTCTTAGTTCAGGTAACATTTTTTGCCACCTTTCATCTTGCATTAATTTAGCTCTTCTTTCTACTCGGCTATTTAAANTATCGTAAGCCCACATATGAACTACTTGNTTTAATTCTCCTATCTCTGTCGCNTANTAACCAACCATATGTCCCAATATTTCCTTTTGNGCTTCCATTCCCATAGTTTCATAAACCTTAAAGTACTCAGGAGTAGATCCTGGTTGAATAGTGTAAGTTCTCATTTCTACAATCATAAATTTTCTCCTTAAATTATTAAATTTATTTAAATATCCGGCCAATTATCTTTTAAAGATAGAGCCTCCTCTAATGCTGCTGCACAAATAAATGTATCAACATCATAATCTTTTTTTGCAATTATTTGAAAACCAATTGGTAATCCTTCAGAAAAACCACAATTTATAGTAGCTGCTGGATGACAAGTCATATTAAAAGGATAAGTAAATGGAGTATAGTCAAACTCATCTTGATCCCAACCATCTGGTACTATATTTTCAGCCTTAAATGCTACTGTTGGCATTGTTGGGCCAACAATTAGATCAAAATTTTGGAAAATTTCATTAATTACTGCAGCATTTTCGCCTCTAGAATTTTCAGCAGCTATGCGCGTAAATAAAGGATGCTCTTTACCTATATCACAGAACTTTTTAAAAACTGGGTCTAAAAGATTATTTTCTTCTTCTGTAAAGTCTTTTGACAGAAATGCTGCGCCTGAAGTCCATAAAATATTAAAGGCTTCTTTTGGATTACTTGCCCAGTTTATATCTATTTCTTCAACATAAGCGCCTAAATCTTCTAGAAGCTTTACAGTATTTTCTACATTTAGGATCACATCTTTATCCATAAGTTCAATATTCCAAAAAGGACTCATCCCAAAGTCTTTACTATAAGCTATTTTTTTTCCTTTAACACCTTCACTCAACCTACCTATAAAATTACTACTCATAGAGGAGTCTGCATGCCAATCTCTCCAATCCGGTTGACTTATTTGNGCATATAGCATANCGCCATCTCTAACGGTTCTCGTCATAGGACCAACATTAGCTATAGTTCCAAATGGGGACAAAGGCCATGCTGGAATCTTTCCAAAAGTTGGTTTTATTCCNAATAAACCTGTATATGCGCATGGTATTCTTACACTTCCTCCTCCATCTGTTCCTATGGCCAAAGGACCCATTCCTGAAGCTACAGAGGAAGAAGAACCTCCAGACGACCCACCCGAAGTTTTTTCTAAATTCCATGGGTTTCTCGTAATACCAGTCAAAGGACTTTGAGTAGTTCCTCTATGTCCAAATTCAGGCGTTGTTGTTTTACCTATTAAAATACTACCGGCTTCTTTTAATCTTGCAGTAACTGGGGCATCATCATTCCATTCTTTATTAGGNTNTATTGTTTTAGAACCTCTAAGTGTGGGCCATCCCTTTGTATATAATAAATCTTTAATAGCTGTNGGCACACCATCAATNNGACTTTTTTGAGAGCCATTTTTCCATCTTGACTCAGAATCTTTAGCCTGTTTCATAGCACTTTCCTCGTCTATAAAAACATATGCATTTATTTTATCATCAACATCTTTAATTCTATCTATAATAGAATTAGTAACTTCTACAGGAGATAAAGCTTTATTTTCATATGCTTTAGATAACTCTGTAGCAGATAATTTATAAATTTCTGTTTTCATATTTTATTTTCCTTATGCTATAATTAAAAGCTATTAAGGATTAATAATACTTAAAAAGTTTCTTTGAGGAAAGTATTATACCTATTTAAATTAAATTAAAGGAAAATTTACTATGTATTCTGTTCTATATCCTGACTATTTAGCCAAGGATGATTTCAAATATGAGAAACCCATCGCAGAAGGAATATGTAATTTAATTAAGTATGATGCTAAAAAAGCTAATGAAATTCCTGATGAGATATGGAGTAAAGCTGATGGATTAGTTACAGGTTTATATATGAAAATAGATGAATTATTAATTCCTAAATTAAAATCTTGCAAAATCATTACTAGAATGGGTGTAGGATATGACTTAATAGATGAAATTAAATGTGGAAAAGCAGGTATTGTAGTAAGTAATGTTCCAGACTATGGAACATACGAAGTAGCAGATCACGCCATTACTTTAATAATGAATTTTGCTAGAGGAATTTCGGAATATAATAGATTATTAAAGAAAAATATAAATGATAATTGGCATCATTCTGCTGTATCAACAATTGATAGAGTAGTTGATAAAAAAGTTGGCATAGTCGGGTTAGGAAGAATTGGAACAGCCTTTGCACTTCGGGCTAAAGCCTTTGGGTTTGATGTTAGTTTTTATGATCCTTACGTACCTGACGGTCAAGAAAAAGCTATTAATGTANATAGACATAATAAATTAGAAGATTTAATGTCAGATTCTGATTACATTTCTATTCACTGTCTTGCTAATAAAGAAACNANAAACTTAATTGATGATGCTATGTTTAAAGTTTGCAAACCTAANTTAGTAATNGTTAATACTGCTAGAGGAGCGATCATTGACCTTGATGCTGCATACATTGCATTAAAGTCCGGAAAGATAACCGCGATAGGTTTAGATGTTCTTCCTAACGAACCCGCTGATAATAACCATCCTTTGGTTAAAGCGTGGCTAAATGAAGAATGGGCAGATGGTAAAATTATATTAACTCCTCATTCTGCATTTTATAGTCCCACCGGACTAATATTTCTTAGAGAAAAAGCTTTAAAAACTTGTATAGATCATTTACAAGGAGTTAAAACTTCAAACTGTGTAAATAAAGAATATTTAAATTACTAAAAGTAAGTATAAGGATAGAATTATGACTAATACACTTGATTATTATTTTGCCACTCCTTCACCTTGGGCATATTTGGCTACACCAAGAGTAATAGAATTACAAAAAAAATATGATTTAAAAATAAATTGGAAGCCTTCTGACCTTATGGAAATTTTTGCTATTCATGGGGTAGCTAACGTAAAAGATCGCCCTAAACCCGTTCAATTGAATAGGCTTACTGAATTAAAAAGATGGAGTAAATTTTTAGGTACACCTCTAACAATACAACCAAAGTTTTTTCCTGTTGATCCAACGTTATCTCATAGAACTATAATTTTAGCTCAAAAAAATAATATAAATGTTGAAAATTTAATTTTTTCATTTCAAAAGGCTGTATGGGCAGATGAAAAAAACATTTCAGATGAAAATATTATTATAGAAATTTGTAAAACAAATAATTTTAACTCTAATTCTATTATAGAAGATGCTAATTCAGAAGAAATAATTAATGAATACAAGAGTAATACTCAGGAAGCTCTCAGTAAAAATGTATGGGGAAGTCCTACGTTTATATATAATAATGAACTTTTTTGGGGACAAGACCGTATAGATTTTCTAGAAAGAGCAATTCAAAATAATTAATATATTATAATTTAACCTAATATTATTGCTTACTTAATGTTTATTAATTTTTTTAATTTGGTTTAAAATCATGGCAGACAATATATCCGAAAAACCCTTACTTGATAAAATAAATTCTACATCTGATATTCGTCAGCTTACTGAAAAAGATCTTGATGCTCTGTCTGATCAAGTTCGTCAGGAAATGATAGAATCAGTTTCGGAAACTGGTGGGCATCTTGGAGCGGGCCTTGGAGTAGTAGAACTTACAGTTGCTTTACATTACGTTTTTAATACTCCATATGATCGTTTAATTTTTGATGTAGGACATCAGAGCTACCCTCATAAAATATTGACAGGTAGAAGAANAAAAATGAAAACTTTAAGGCAGGAAAGAGGTTTATCAGGTTTTACTAAAAGAGCTGAAAGTGAATATGACCCTTTTGGAGCTGCACATGCTTCAACCTCAATATCTGCTGCATTAGGAATGGCAGTTTCTGCAGATTTAAATAATCAAGATAGAAGAGCAATTGCTNTTATNGGTGATGGAGCCATGACGGCTGGAATGGCTTATGAGGCTATGAATAATGCAGGCTCCATGAAACTTCCTTTAATTGTTATTTTAAATGATAATGATATGTCAATTGCACCTCCAGTAGGAGCAATGAGTGCATATTTATCAAAATTAATTTCATCTTCTTCATATAGAAGTTTAAGAGAAGTTGCTAGCCAAGTAGCAAAAAGGCTTCCAAGACCAATAGCAAACACTGCTAAAAAAGCAGAAGAATACGCAAGAGGAATAGTAACAGGTGGTACTTTATTTGAAGAATTAGGTTTTTATTATATTGGCCCCATCGATGGGCACAATATTCAACATTTAATTCCTGTTCTCAAAAATATTAGAGATAAAAGAGATCAAGGGCCTATTCTAGTTCATGTAGTCACTCAAAAAGGATATGGCTACACTCCTGCAGAACAAAGTTCCGATAAATTTCATGGTGTATCTAAATTTAATATTAAAACAGGAACTCAAAATAAATCAAATAATGGACCTCCCAGTTATACATCAGTTTTTTCTAAAGAACTTATAAAGGTAGCAAAAAAAGATAAAAAAATTGTTGCTATTACAGCTGCAATGCCATCTGGAACAGGATTAGACAAATTTGCAGAAGAATTTCCTGAAAGATTTTTTGACGTGGGTATAGCTGAGCAACATGCTGTAACATTTGCTGCTGGTTTAGCAGCTGAGGGTATGAAACCATTTGCTGCTATATACTCTACTTTTTTACAAAGAGCATATGATCAAATAATTCATGATGTAGCTATTCAAGAATTGCCCGTAAGGTTTGCAATAGATAGAGCAGGATTAGTAGGAGCAGATGGTCCTACTCATGCCGGATCATTTGATATAGCTTATTTAGCTAATATCCCTAAAATGGTATTAATGGCTGCTGCCGATGAAAGTGAATTAAAAAGAATGGTTCTAACGGCAGCTAATATTAATGATAGACCTTCTGCCTTTAGATATCCCAGAGGGGGAGGTATTGGTATAGCATCGACTAATAAAACTGAGCCACTAGCTATTGGAAAAGGTCGTATAATAAAAAAGGGTAACAAAGTAGCTATTTTATCTTTTGGTGCTAGATTATATGAATCTTTAAAAGCAGCTGAAATTCTTGATAATAAAGGATATAGCACCTCAGTTGCTGATGCAAGATTTTGCAAACCACTTGATACAAAATTAATAAAAAATTTAATATCCAATCATGATATATTAATTACTATTGAAGAAGGAGTTGTAGGAGGTTTTGGATCTCATGTTATGCAATATTTAACAGATAATAGCCTGCTTAAGATTAATTCCAATATCCAAACAATAGTTTTTCCTGATAAGTTCATAGACCATGCGAAACCAGAAGAAATGTATAAAAGTGCTAATATGGATGCTTTATCTATAGTTAAACGTATAGTAAAATTTATCTAACTATTTCTGGTAATTTAAAACTTACCTTTTCTTCTTCTCCATCTAGAATTTCAACATCTATATGATTTTCAAATCCTCCTTTTAAATACTTTATAAGATCTGTTACTAAAATCTCAGGAGTTGACGCACCAGCAGTTATTCCAATTATATTATAGTTTTTAATTAATTCTATATTAAGTTCAGTATGATCTGATATTCTATAAGTTGGAATTCCAGTTAAACTTGAAATTTCTGCTAACCTAACGCTATTTGAGCTATTTTTATTTCCTAAAACTAAAACAACATCACAAAATTTTGCTAAGTCTCTAACTGCCTTCTGTCTATTTTGAGTGGCATAGCATATATCTCTAGTATCTGGTCCTTTAATGGAAGGATACTTTACTTTCAAAGCATCAATTATTTGTTTTGTGTCATCTACAGATAGTGTGGTTTGTGTAACATAAGCTAAACGATCCTTATTTGAAAATTTTAACTTACTTACATGATCAACAGTCTCAATAACTTTGACTCCACCAGGTACTCTACCTGCTGTGCCTTCTACTTCAGGATGACCTTTATGTCCAACCAATATTACTTTATATCCTTGCTCATAATATTTTAACGCCTCTATATGTACCTTCTTAACTAATGGACAGGTAGCATCGACAATAGATAATGATTTAATTTTGGCATCATTTTCTACTTTATCGGAGACTCCATGAGCACTAAAGATGGTATGTGAATTNTCTGGAATATCTGATATTTCATCTACAAAAATAGCACCCTTTTTTGTTAAACTATCAACTACATGTTTATTGTGTACTATCTCATGGCGAACAAATACTGGAGATCCAAATTTATCAATAGATTTTTCAACAATATCTACCGCTCGTTGAACTCCGGCACAGAAACCTCTAGGTTGAGCTAAAATTATACGCTTCATTATTTTTACTTTAAATTTCTCAATTCTGTTTTTAAAATTTTTCCCGTAGCATTTAAAGGAAGCGAATCATAGAACTCTACTATTCTCGGATATTTATAGGCGGCAATATTAGATTTTGCAAAATTTATAATATCTTCCTTGGAACAATTTGCTTTCTCTTTTAAAACTATACATGCCTTTATTTCTTCCCCCCATTCATCGTGAGGAANACCAATTACCGCTACTAAAGATATATCAGTGTGTCCCATAAGAACTTCTTCTAATTCTCTTGGATACACATTGTATCCTCCTCTTATAATCATATCTTTTACTCTATCAACAATATAAAGATAACCATCTTCATCATAATATCCAATATCTCCTGTATGAAACCAACCACCTCTTAAAGCATTTTTAGTGCCTTCCACATTATTATAATAACCTTTCATAACTGCATGCCCTCTTACGACTATTTCACCTGTATCTCTAGTCTTTACCTCTTTATCATTTTCATCAAATATTTTTATTTCTATACCCCATACAGGTTGTCCGACAGACCCAGGTTTTCTCTCTCTACCTAAATGATTAAAAGTTATACCTGGNGAAGTTTCGGACAGTCCATAACCTTCAAGAATTGGAACTTTAAATCTCTCTTCAAAATTTTTCAAAACTTCTAAAGGTAAAGANGAACCACCNGCAGAGCANACTCTTAAATTTTTAGAAATAATATTTATATCTACTTTTGATTCATCTAAACTGTTTAATAAGGCCCAATACATTGTAGGAACTCCTCCAAAAACAGTAGCTTTATANGACTCCATAGCTTTTAAAACTTCTACTGGATCAAAACGAGGCAATACTATTAAACTTGCACCACTTAAAATAGAACTTAACATCATTACNACTTGNCCATAAACGTGAAATAAAGGTAATGACATTATAACTTTATCAGACTTGATTAANTGAGCTAANTCCTTACCAATAAAAGAATTTAATAAAACATTTGAGTGTGTCAGTTCAGCACCTTTAGGTTTTCCTGTAGTTCCTGAAGTATATAAAATAATAGCCGTCTCTTCAGAAGAACTCTGAACTGTATNAAANTCACCTTTACTNNCTTCAACTAAAGAAGAAAAGTCAAAAATATTTTTATTATTAATATTAAAATTTTCTGAAGACTTTATGACCCACATTTTTTTACAAGANACAGATTTTTCAACNGCTTGCATTACCTCTTCCGCAATAGCCAATTCTGAGGTTCCTTCAAAACAAATGATTCCACTAGCTTCTGAATTATTTAAAATAAATTCAATTTCATTATTTTTTAATAAAACATTAAAAGGTAAAACAACACATCCAGCTTTCAGAATNGCAAAATAAGAAAAAATAAATTGTGGAATATTTGGNCAACATAGAGCAATCTTATCACCTTTTTTAATTCCTGATTTTATTAAACCATTTGCTATTTTATTGGACATTATATTTACNTCTTTATANGTAAACATTTTATTAGAAAAATAAATTGCTGGATCATCAGGGTTAGTCTTGGCACTGTATTCTAAAGTGGCTGAAAGATTTAACATTAATTACTCCAAAAACTGTACATAAAAATAGTTTAAATATAATATGATTATAAGATATTAAGTCTAGTAATAATATTCAATTTAGGAGGTACGCAAATTGATTAAAGTTATTTTTGTTTTTATACTATTATTATCTTCTTTTTTTACTCAAATTAGTTATGCAGAAAACACAGAAGATATTATTAAATACAGAAAAAATATAATGAAAGCTATAGGAAATCATATATCAATTATTGCAGCAAATATAAAAGGCAAAGTATCCATAAATGAAGATATTCTTCCGCACTCTCAATCTATTCTATTAACACTTTCCTCAATAAATATTACTAAAACTTTCCCGGAGAAT